>JADHNQ010000004.1 GCA_016779425.1 Pseudomonadales bacterium
AGCCGATTGAGCGTATGAGCTCGGCAAAATTCGTGGTCTCCGGCTCACTCGATGATCCCGAAGTGACGTTTACTGAACTCTTTAACAGGGACATCAAGGAAGCTGATGTGGCCGGAGAACGGCTCTCGCCGGACTTGTTAAAAGAACAAGACGAAAGCGTTAGCGCTTCGCCTGGAGTCGCGCGCTAGAGCTTTTTAGCGATCCGAGTTTGAGGGTTTCTGGGGGTACAAGAAGGCCCTGACCAGAGTGATTTGATCAAGGTAGTAAAAGAATGAAAGACATGATCGCGCAGGTAGAACGGCAGCTGCTGCAGGCAAAAGGATTGGGCTTAGACGATATCGAAAGCAGTTTAGAAATGTTGTTGGGGCGCGAGATCGACTACGGCGAAGTGTTTGTGCAAAGCACGCGCGGTGAATCGTTTGCGCTGGAAGACGGCATCGTTAAGGAAGGGTCGTTTGGTGTGGAAGCCGGCATCGGTTTACGTGCACTCGCCGGGGAGCGAACGGGTTTTGCCTACAGTGAAGACATTCGTCTGGACGGGTTAAAGCAGGCTGCTAAGGCGGCACGCTCAATTGCCAGAGCCGGTAGTGCTCGAAAAGCTCCGGGTTTTAAGGCTGTCGAGGCTCTATCGCTTTACGCAGCCACGGACCCAATCAGCAGTTTGACCGACGAAGATAAGGTGCGATTACTGCGCCGTATCGATCAAACTGCGCGAGCTCAAGACGATAAGGTCAAAGAAGTGACTGTGCGGATCGCAGGCAATCATGAATCCGTACTGGTCATGGCCAGCGACGGCACCTTGGCGGCCGATATTCGTCCTCTGGTGCGACTCGATGTTTCGGTTATCGTGGAACACAACGGTCGTCGCGAGCGCGGCAACGCCGGGGGTGGCGGTCGTCGTAGCCTGGAGTCGCTAACTCTCGGTGACTGGACCGAGGATCTTGCCAAGGAAGCTGTGCGCATGGCGCTGGTCAACTTAGAGGCGGTTGACGCTCCAGCAGGGCCTATGCCTGTCGTCCTTGGGCCTGGCTGGCCTGGCGTGTTACTCCATGAGGCCGTCGGGCATGGCCTAGAGGGAGACTTCAATCGTAAAGGTAGCTCTGCTTTTTCGAATCGAGTGGGTGAACAAGTCGCGTCACCACTGTGCACGGTAGTCGATGACGGCACCATGGAAGCACGCCGCGGCTCCCTGAGTATTGACGATGAAGGAACGAAAACCCAGGTTACTACCTTGATCGAAAATGGTGTGCTTAAGGGTTATATGCAGGACAAACTCAACGCACGCTTGATGAACGTACCTGCTACAGGCAATGGTCGTCGCCAATCCTATGCACATGTGCCCATGCCTCGAATGACCAACACTTACATGCTGCCGGGTCATGATCTGCCTGAGGACATCATCAAGTCTGTGAAGAATGGAATCTATGCAGTCAATTTTGGTGGAGGCTCGGTGGATATTACATCTGGTCGATTTGTGTTTTCTGCGACTGAGGCCTACCTCATTGAGGATGGCAGGGTAACGGCGCCAATTCGTGGAGCAACTTTAGTGGGTAGTGGCCCCGAGGTGATGACCCGTATTTCCATGGTGGGTAACGATCTAGATTTGGACGGTGGCGTGGGCGTTTGCGGGAAGGATGGTCAGTCGGTACCTGTAGGCGTCGGTCAACCAACACTCAAGGTCGACGAAATCGTTGTGGGAGGCACCGCTACTTGAGCAAAGTCTATGATGCGTCGGAAGAGAAGTGCTCGTCGCTGTGGGCTGCAAGGGTGGAGCGTATGAATTTAAACAATACCCGCTGGGTCTGCCGGTGAGCATCAGTGGGTTCTTGCTCGGCGGCAGGTTTGTGTTTGTTTGCAGCGCCAACCAGTTGGCGCAACACTTGGCGCTCAACATTGGGGTATTCGTCGATAAAGCCCGTGAGCGAATTGACATCCATGGTGAGCCGATCGCGCCACTGCTCGACTGTGTGAAAAAAGTGGCGGGCGGCAGCGGACTGACCGTCGAGGTCGGCCAGTTGTTGTTCAATCGCCTGGACGTCGATGCCGCGCATAAGTTTGCCAATGTACTGCATTTGCCGTCTGCCACCTTCGCGACTGTTGATCCCGGCATGCACATCGATAGCCTTGCGCAGGGCATCAGGAAGCTGCAGACGCGCTCGGGTATCGGGTTTTAACTGGGTCAGTTTTAGACCAATTTTTTGTAGGCGCTCGGCTTCTCGTTTAAGCGCGGATTTAGAGAGCTCATCAGGCATAAGTGTGATTACGAGGAAGTAAGTCGTTGGATTTTATAGAGCATCAGCAAGAGTTGACCACCTTAGTCGACAACATTCTCAGCGAGGCGAAGCGCCAAGGTGCAGATCAGGCCGAAGTGTCCGCCAGCATGGAGCGAGGACTGGGCGTTAGCGTACGTAAAGGCGAACTGGAAAATCTTGAGTTTAATCAGGATCGCGGCTTTGGTGTCACACTTTACGTTGGCAAGCGAAAGGGCTCGGCGAGTACCACGGACAGCAGTCCAGACGCCATTCGCGAGACTGTGGCCGCCGCCAAGGGTATCGCGAGTCATACTGAAGAGGATCCCTTTAGTGGTCTGGCTGAAGCCTCACTCATGCCCACACAGAGGGTTGATTTGGATTTGTATCATCCTTGGGATATCGAGCCTGAGCAGGCAACTGCCATGGCCGTCGAGTGTGAGGCCGCTGGTTTGGCGGTCGATAAGAAGCTGACCAATTCCGATGGAGCTCAGATCAGTTCCCAGCAGGCGCTGCGCGTGTATGGCAATAGCCATGGGTTTATAGGCGCCTACCCAAGCACACGTCACAGCATGAGTTGCGTGTTGATTGGCGAAGACAACGAAGGTATGCAGCGAGACTATTGGTATAGCCTTTCGCGTCGCTGGCAGGAGTTAGAGTCCGCAGTAGACATCGGCGTTAAAGCCGGCGAGAGAACCGTGCAGCGTCTGTCGCCCCAGAAAGCCCCTACAGGCAAATACCCGGTTGTTTTGGCGCCAAATCTAGCGGCAGGTTTGATAGGGCATTTGAATGGCGCTATCAGCGGCGGGTCGCAATATCGTAAAGCCTCGTTTTTGCTTGATGCTCTAGGCCAGCAGGTGCTCCCGACTTGGTTGTCCCTAAGAGAGGAGTCCCAAATGGCGGGTGGTTTAGCAAGCGCTTACTTCGATGGGGACGGCGTTGCTACAAGAAATAACGTCTTCGTCGAAAGCGGGAATCTGGCAAGCTATATTTTGTCGTCCTACTCGGCGCGCAAACTTGGGCTGGCGACGACGGGTAATGCGGGCGGTGTTCATAATTTGCATCTTGATGCGCCTATGCAGCCTCTTCCAGCGCTGCTCGCTCAGATGGGTAACGGTTTTTTCATCACGGAACTGATGGGACAGGGAGTTAATGGCGTAACCGGTGATTATTCGCGCGGTGCGTCGGGATACTGGGTGGAAAATGGCGAGATTGTCCACCCCGTTGCAGAATTTACGCTGGCCGGGAACTTGAAGGATATGTTGCTGAACATCGTCGCCTTGGCTGACGACATTGATGTGCGAAGCAGTATCCGTTCGCCCAGTATGCTGCTTGACTCTATGACGGTAGCAGGGCAATAGGCTGCTCTGCAGAGGCAAGTTTAGGCGAAACCGTTCAGGGCTACAGATATACCCAGCTGGCAAGACCCAAAAAGATGAAAAACCCGGAGACGTCGGTAATGGTTGTTAGGACGACGCCGCCGGCAATTGCTGGATCGATATTCATACGGCGCAGCAGGGTAGGCAACAAACTTCCCGTAACCGCTGCTATCAAGATGGTGGCCATCATCGCCGCAGCGATTATCCAACCGAGTTTTGGATCGTCAAAAAAGTAGACAGCGCCAACTGCGACGACGGTAGCCCAAAGCAACCCGTTCAACGCCGCAACGACAAATTCCCGGTTGAGCATCCAAAGTAAATTGCCGCGACCGAGTTGGCCGGTGGCTTGTCCCCGAATCACCAAGGTCAGGGTTTGCGTGCCAGCAATACCACCCATGCTCGCCACTACCGGCATCAGCACAGCGAGGGCGACTACCTTGACAATGGTCTCCTCGAACAAGTGAATTACCGCCGCAGCCATGACTGCTGTGATGAGATTGATGCCAAGCCAGACAGCACGCCGTCGAACAGATCGACGCACAGGTGCAAATGTGTCTTCATCTACTAACAGGCCAGCAGGCGCGAGCACTGCTTCTTCTGCGTCTTCGATGATAACGTCGACCACGTCATCAATGGTGATGCGTCCCACCAAATGTCCCGCATCGTCAACCACAGGCGCGGAAATAAGATCGCGCTCCGAGAACAACCGAGCAACTTCGGTATCTGACTCTGCTACGTGGATTGGCGGCTCCTCACTGTTCATGATTTCGCGAACAGTCACCGAGGGGGCTGCGGTCAGCAGCTTGGTGATGGGTAGCACGCCGAGGTACTCATCTCGACTATTGACGACGATAAGGGCGTCGGTTGTCGCCGGTAGCTCTCGTCGCAAGCGGAGGTATCTGAGTACCAGTTCTGCCACGTGGCGCGGCCTTACGGTGATGGTGTCGGTGTTCATCAGACCGCCGGCGCTATCTTCTGGGTAGGAAAGTACAGACTCTACGCGGGCCCGATCACGGCTATCGAGGCTCTCTAGAACCTGATCAGTGATTGTTTCGGGCAGCTGCTGCAATATATCTGCAAAGTCGTCGGTGTCTAACTCCTCCGCAATCGCCACGAGTTGAGCGGTATCCATCGTTTCGAGGAATTGTCCGCGTACATCATCATGCAGGTGCTGCAGGCTCTGATTGCGTACATCCTCATCGATCAGCCCCCAGATAATATGTCGAGTTTCCGGCAAGTTGGCTTCGAGCACGCCGGCAATCTCACTGGGGCGAAGTGAAGCAAGAAGGATCTTTATATCTGCCGTACTGCCGCGACTGATGCCTTCAAGAACCGATTCGAAGTGCTGCTGATCTGTGCTCATGGCGAGTTCAGCTCATCAAAACCAGCGTTGATCAGTTCCGTGAGGGCATCGAAAGCGGCATCCTCGTCTTGGCCATCGACACTAAGAATAACTTTGCTATCGACTGGAGCTCCTAAAAGCAGGAGGCTCATAATTCTCTTGGCATCGGCTTCCACGCCAGCGCCATTGGTCAGCGTAATTTTGGCTGCGAAATTCTTGGCGACATCAACCACCTTCGATGCGGCTCTGGCGTGGAGCCCCAACGGATTCACAATGGTGAGAGTGGTTTTTCGCATGGTGGTTTTGCTTTTTTGCCGGATGCTTTACAGCGATTTGCCAAGAGCGAGGGTATATTGGCATTACAGGTCAGGTTCTATCCAGTTCTCGATGCCGCACCAATACTTGGTCTAGCTGGGACCCGAAATGCTGGGCCAGCCGCTCTGCCATATAGACGCTTCGATGTTGTCCCCCAGTGCAGCCAATACCTACGGTCACATACACTCGATCATTGTCGGCAAAGCGAGGGATCCATTTTTGCAGGTAATCGGCGATATCCTGAAACATCTCGTTGACCAGGTCCTGGGACTGCAAATAACCGACAACCTCTTCATGACGTCCCGTTAACGGCCGCAGTGCTGGCTGCCAGTGGGGGTTTGGCAAGCAGCGCAAGTCGAAAACAAAGTCCGTATCGACCGGAATGCCGTGTTTGAAGCCAAACGATCGAAACAACAGGCTGACGGATGTGCCGCTATTCTCAATGATTCGGTGGACGATTTGCTCGCTTAGGCTTTTGCTTGAAATTCTCGTCGTATCGATGGTGAGGTTCGCCAAGTCCGCCACGCTGGAGAGTATGCTCGCTTCCTTATCGATTGCTTCGCGTAGGTCGACGTTCTCATTCGTGAGCGGATGGCGTCGACGTGTCTCACTAAACCGCTTCACCAAGGTGGGACTGAGGGCATCGAGATAGAGAATTTCGGCATCGATGCCCGACCCTCTCAGCTGCAGAAGTAGCTCTGGGAATTGCTCCAACCCCGGACTTCGTGCATCGATACATACCGCGATCTTCGATACTTCGCCGTGTGCAAGATTTGCATAACTGCGCATCAGCTCTTGCAGCAAACCAACGGGTAGATTGTCAACGCAGTGATAGCCGGCATCCTCTAAGGTTCGCAAGGCGGTAGACTTACCCGAGCCAGAGCGCCCACTGACGATGATTAATTTCATGCAGATTTACGATTAAGACTAGCCGCAGAGAGCCCCTCGTCGATGCGCTTTAGCTCAGCAAAAAGCGATGCGTTGCAATGAGCACCGCGCAAATCAGCTAGGTGACTGGCATCCGAAAATAGTTGGGCCAGGCGCTGTAAGGCATCGATATGCGCCTTTTTCTCCTCTTTTGGCACGAGTAACACGAACACAAGGTCGACGGGCTTTTCGTCCGGGGCCTCGTACTCTATGGGTTCAGCCAATGTATAGAATGCTCCGGAAATGCGCTCACAGCTTACTCTGCAATGAGGAATGGCAACCCCATCTCCTAGGGCGGTACTACCCAAACGCTCGCGCTCTACTAAGGCATCATAAATCTCGTCGACCGCTTCTTCTTTGTCAACGGCAGCTGTGTCAACCGAGGCCTCAGCAATAATCTGGAACAAACGCTTCCTGCTGCCCGCGTCCACGTCATACTGCACAGAATCCGGCGTCACCAACTCGGTGATTGTTAATACGTCGCTCATATCGACCTGATCTTCGATCCGTTATTGAAAGATTGGGTGCGCCGAATTAAGTAACCCTGCAGCGAAACATTGAGCTGTCAGTCGTGCCGCGGAGTCCTGTGATGGCTGCCGTTTTGTCTTGCGACGTTTTTTTCTTTGTGTTTAAGCAGCTGCCGGTCGATTTTATCGGCCAGTAAATCGATGGCTGCGTACATATCTTCGGCGTCCGCATTGGCAAACAATTCAGCCCCAGGCACGTGAGCGGTAGCTTCTGCCTGATGGCTGTGTTTTTCAATATTTAATACCACGTGCATGTGGGTAATTTCGTTGCTACGGCGTTCAAGTTTGCTCATTTTGCCTCGAACGTGCCGCTGTAATGCGTCGGTAAGGTCGATTTGGTGGCCGGTAATGTCGAGTTGCATAGACTGCTCCCAGTGATCTTGTGAATACGAGGAAGGGCAAACCATCATCGACGCAGGTCGGGAGTGCAAGTCAAACCAACTGTTTTCTTTCGTTTGATGGAGGAATTGAGAGCGATTCCCGGTATTTGGCGACTGTTCGACGCGCGACGTTGATGTTCTGCTCCGCCAGTATTGCCGCGATTTTGCTGTCGCTCAACGGTTTGCGAGGGTTCTCATCCGCGGTAACCTGTTTGATTAACGCACGTATCGCTGTACTGGATACTTCCCCTCCGGTCGATGTTCCCACATGGGAGGAAAAGAAGTACTTCAGCTCGAACAGTCCTTGAGGAGTGGCCAGGTATTTTCGATTGGTTACGCGAGAGATGGTCGATTCGTGTAGATCAACTTGCTCGGCAATATCCGCCAGGATTAGGGGCTTCATGGCCATGGGGCCGTGCTCCAAAAATCCTTGCTGTACCTCAACAATTTTCGTCGCCACCTTCAGCAGCGTGTCGTGACGGGTTTGCAAACTTTTAAGAAACCACTTCGCCTCCTGCAGATTGTCGCGCAGGTAGTCCTTGTCAGGCCCTGCGGGTACATTCTTTATGAGACTAGCGTAGGTGTTGTTAATACGAACCTTCGGCAGAGTTTCAGGATTCAGCTCCACTAGCCATCGGCCCTGGTCTTTTCGGACCAACACATCGGGGACTTCGTAGTCCGCGGTTCCCTCGAATACGCTTGATCCGGGTCGCGGCTGCAATGTACGAATCAGTGCAACTACCTGACTTAGCTCCGATTCTGACAAATGCGTCTGCCGCACGAGGGTCGCGAAATCTTTATTGCCCAAAACATGTAGATGCATGGTAACCAGGTCTTTAGCTTCTTTTAGCCAAGGGGTGGTGTCGTCGAGTTGCTCAAGCTGTAGCAGCAAACATTCCTGTAGATCTCGTGCACCAACGCCAATGGGATCGAACTGCTGAATACGGCGCAAAATCTCCTCAACCTCTTCCAATGCAGGAGGTAACTCGTTGCCCTCGTGATTGCGAGCTAGGGTTTCACAGATTTCTTCGAGGGTGGTACCGAGTAGTCCGTCGTCGGTAATCTCGTCGATTATCGCCATGGCGATCATTCGGTCTGATGTCGCCATGGGGGTGAGGTTTAGCTGCCATAGCAAATGGCTTTCGAGTGTTTCTTCGGCACTGTCGTTAGAGCCAACGTCGTAATCGTTTTCGCCAGCCGCGCCGCTCGGTGCTTGGGGGTAGACGTCGTCCCAATTCGAATCTACTGGAATTTCATCGGTCAAAGGTGCCTGAAGTTGATCGCTGACATCAGACTCTCTAGGACCGTCGATAGCAGTATCCACGGTATCGGTTGAGACCATCTCCTCGCCATAATCGCTGGAAGGTGCCTCCAGACCAATATCGGCAAAGTCATCTAGGTAGTCATTGTCTTGGTCAGAAGGGTTCGTTGACGATTCCGAATAGTCGTCCCCGGCTACATCACCTGGCGGTGCGTCCGGGCCATCGTTTGATCGCTCTGAAACCTCCTGAGAATCGCCATCGCTATCACCCGCGAAATCATCTTCGACTTCCAGTAAAGGATTGGCGTCAAGGTTGTCTTGAACCTCCTGCTCAAGCTCAAGTGCGCTGAGTTGCAATAGGCGTATTGCCTGCTGCAGTTGCGGGGTCATCTTGAGCTGTTGCCCGAGCTTGAGAGACAGGCTTTGTTTCATGGAGATTGCTTAATGGCCCCATAGGGAGGGGCGTGCCGCTTTATTCGAATTAATGCGTTTACGTTAACCATCATGCCGAGCGAGCAGTGAGTGCATGCGGGCATCGAAGAATCACGCAACGGTGGCCTCTGTCAGAGGAAGGTTAAGCAAATTCCTTGCCAAGATAAACATTTTGCACGGTTTCATTCGCCAATATCTTTGCAGGTTCGCCGTCGGCAATGACGTGTCCCTGGTGCACGACATAGGCACGATGACAGATATCTAGCGTTTCGCGCACATTGTGGTCGGTAATCAGGACGCCAATGCCCCGGTGGGCCAGTCCCTGAATCTCGTTCTTTATGTCCGTAACCGAGATGGGGTCAACGCCGGCAAAGGGTTCGTCCAAGAGGATATATTTGGGGTCTGTGGCGAGTGCCCGTGCAATTTCTAGACGCCGTCGCTCTCCTCCGCTCAGGCTTTGCCCCAAACTCCTTCGAACATCGGTCAATCCAAATTCTTCCAGCAAAGAAGCCAACCTCGTAGCGCGCGCTGGTGCATCTAGCTGTGGGTTGAGCTCTAGCATGGCCATCAGATTGGCCTCGGTGGTCAAGGTGCGAAACACGCTGGCCTCTTGGGGTAGGTAACCTAAACCAGAGGCAGCACGCTGATGCATCGCCGCATGAGTCAGTTCTGTTTCATCAATGAAGACCTGACCGGAATCTGCGCGCACGAGACCAACAATGGTATAGAAGCAGGTGGTTTTGCCTGCGCCATTGGGGCCCAGCAAACCCACAATTTCGCCGAGTTCAACGTGCAGCGAAATGTCTTCAACAACCGAAATGCCGCTGTAGCTTTTTCTTAAGGCAGTAGCGCGAAGCGTCATGGCTCTTCGGAGGATCGTTGGGTGCTGTTTGTGGGCACCCTTAACTGCATACGAACACGCTCTTGCGAGGCATTGGGGCTGCCTGCATCTAGTTGGCCAAGGGTAAGGTCGTAGCGAATCAATGCGCTGCTCACCTCGTTGCCATCCTGCTTTAGCGAAGCGCTACCGGAAAGCTCTAACAGACTGGAGTCTGGCAAGAACACAATAGTATTTGCAGCCGCGGTAGTGTCCCGCGCAGTCGCGTGTCGTTTCTGCCAGAAGGTCGCAGGGGCGCCATTGGTTGTAATGCGCTCTATGCGATCTGCATTCATCTCCACGAGTACACGATCACCGACAATGCGCATGCCATCCATGAAGGCAACAACGTTGCCGACGTATTCAATGGTGTTTTGCTCCTGGAGAAAAACCGCGCTGTCTCCCTCAATGGTTAATTGGGACGCGGATGCGTCCTGGGTACTTTCAGCGCGAGCTGCCGATCCCAGAAACACGAGACAGCCAAGCCATACGGCTCGACTGCTTATGCGGATTCTTCTACGTAGCATCAACGCCAAACCTCCTAGTTCAGTCTCGCAGGAAGAGCTTACTGGTTACCCTCGCATGCGCATTTTGCGCAAATATCAGAGCGCCTGTCTCTAGATCCAAATCAAAACCCTCGCTCGATGTAGTAAATCGTTCGTGCTCTAAAAACACCGGCATATCGGTTTGTGCACGTTGCTCGGTTGGAAAAATATGCAGCTGGCTGGTCGAAAGCATCATTTGTTTCTTAGCCGTGTCACTTTGGCGCAGGATTTGGACGTGCCCTTGAAGCGTCATTTGATTGTATTGGTCGGCCACCTCGAGCGTATCGCGTCTGCGGCTAATCACCCCGCGATCGGCGCGCAGAACCCATGGATACTTTTCCTGTGAAGCCATTCGAACGATAGGATTCGCGGCTTTCATGAGTTGCTGCGAAGGATATTGTTCTAGCTGCTTTGCACTTACATCGTAGTCCAGTTTTCCCTGGTCGGAAAAAACCTGCCAAGTGACACCTGTCGCCGTGCTCGAGGGTTGTAGCGTCGACACCAAGTCGCGATTGTCTGGGTCCGGTCTGGGATCATCGCCTTCAATCGTTAGGGTCAGTGCTGTGACCAGAGCCAGCACGCTAAGACCGGCCAGACGGACGCTGGATAGCCAAGGATGGCGCGATCGGTTTGCAGTGTTTGAAGACATGAGAAGCAGCCTACCAGCATTATTAGATGCAGGGACGATAAGCCTTCTTGCGCGGCAGGCGACCCACCGAGATATTGCAATGTGTGCTCTCACGCATGGGGCCAGCGATCCTTGGCTCGTAAGATCAGCTCTGCCAGCTCAACAATCACACCAGCACCTCCGGGTCTTTGAGTCACGAATTGCGCCCGACCCAAAACGGTTGGGTGGGCGTTCGCCACCGTGGCAGCAAGGGATACAGCACCGTGATCGAAAAGTTGCAAATCCTGCAGGTCATCGCCAATGGCGCACAAATCTGCGGCGGGGAACCCGTTTTCTATCATCTGATCAAGGGCAGATGCCTTGCTGTCGACACCCTGCTGCACAAAGGTAATGCTAAGTTCCTTTGCTCTTCGTTCCACGATGTTGGATTGGCGGCCCGTGATAATTGCGATTGCAATGCCTTGGCTTGCTAGCAGTTTAAGGCTACCACCATCCTGAACGTGGAAGCTCTTGAGTTCACTTCCATCCGAGGCGTAGGTGATTTTTCCGTCGGTAAGCACGCCATCGACGTCGAGTACAATACCCTCTATCGAGCGTGCAAGAGCATAAAGCGGCTCAAGGTTGGTATCAGTCATTGAGGTAATTCACGCTTGTTGGATGAGCAACAGATTGTAGCCAATCCATGCAAGCAACATGACAAGACCTTCGAAACGTGTAATGACGGCGCGGGAGTTCATGCCGTAGGCGAACAGCGCCAACATTAGCGTCAGCGCCAGCATCATACCGCTGTCGCGCCACAGGGCGGAAAAGTCGAGGCCAGTTGTGCTAATCAAGGCTGGAACAGCCAGCACTGCGAGAATGTTGAGGATGTTTGATCCAACGATGTTGCCAATAGCGATATCGGGTTGCCCCTTCATCGCCGCACCAACAGTGGCCGCTAGCTCTGGCAAACTGGTGCCTATGGCAACAATAGTCAGTCCAATAATCATGCTGCTAATGCCAAGGTCCAAAGCTATCTGTGTCGCGGCATAGACCAGTAGTTGGGCCGAGGCGAGTAATGCGGCCAATCCGGCGAATAGCCAAAATAAGGCGCTGCTTTGCTTCATTTCTGGCAGTTCTTCGAGTTCGCTCGCTAAGGCACTTTCCGCGGGGTCTGAGTCCCTTTCAGATCGCAGCAACTGCCAAAGGATATAGGCTAAGCCCGCGAGCAAGAACACGCCATCAGTGAAGCTCAATTCACGATCGAAGATCAGCACGATGGCAAGTACGGTTGCTCCTAGCAACCAAGGCAGTTCTCGGCGCAGTACATTTTGTGAAAAAGGCAGGGGTGCCACGATCGCGGTGATACCAAGTACCAGTCCGATATTGGCGATATTAGACCCGATGGCGTTGCCGATAGCTAAGATCGCATTGCCCTCTAGCGCCGCGATTAACGCCACGACAATCTCCGGAGCCGATGTGCCCAGCGAAACTACGGTCAGGCCAATGACGATGTTAGAGACGCCAACGTTCGTGGCCGTCGCAGCGGCCCCCGACAGGAAGCGGTCGGCGCTCCAGATCAGTACGGCAAAGCCAACAATCATTAACAATAAGTTGACCCACATGGGGAGGTGTCCTTCGTTGCTGGGCTCAGGCCTATATGTGTCTTCAGCGATAATAAGTGAATTGTTGGTATGTCCGGGCGCGCCATCCAATACCACTCGCTGACAGGAATTCTGCCGACTTAAGAACTTTCTTAAATCTGGAACGTGCCGACTGCGATTTTCGACGGGCCACTTTAGTCCTATCGTAAGCGCACGCCAAGATGGCTTGCGCTAAAGATCTGACGCGGTCCTTGGTGGCCACGAAAAATGATGCGTAAAAAAAGGAACCCATCGCCGCGGATTTTGCATCATTGCTCCGCAATGCTCGATGTCGTAGCAACGGTTATTGCGTAAGATAGCTCCCCCACAGTCGGCACGAACGAAGTGCC
The DNA here is from genome assembly GCA_016779425.1 of Pseudomonadales bacterium. GTDB lineage: Bacteria > Pseudomonadota > Gammaproteobacteria > Pseudomonadales > Azotimanducaceae > UBA4421. The sequence goes on from JADHNQ010000004.1 coordinate 12,835, forward strand.
AAGTAAGCGATGATGGAAAATGCTGTATGCAAGATAAAGTAAGGGAGAGGATCGAGTCGGCCATACCTAATGCTGATGTACAGGTAGACATAGAAGGCAATCGCGCCTCTATCGCAGTTGTCAGCACGCACTTTGATGGCATGAGCCGGGTAAAAAAGCAGCAGGAGGTTTATGCCTGTATCGAAGATTTGATTTCCAGCGGTGTTTTGCATGCGGTAACAATTAAGGCCGCGACGCCCTAAGCACGATGGACAAACTACAAATCGAGGGCGGCGTGCCGCTCAACGGCAAGATTCGCATCAGCGGCGCAAAAAATGCGGCACTGCCTATTATCGCTGCGTCGCTGTTGACCGAGGAACCGGTCAACATATCGAACTCCCCTCATCTTCACGATGTGACAACGATGATTGAGCTGCTTGCGTGCCTCGGGGTCGACGTCACCCTGAACGAATTCATGGAGGTCGAGATCGCCGCTCGCCGGCTTGAAAACTATCGAGCACCCTACGAACTCGTAAAGACGATGCGAGCATCATTCTTGGTGTTGGGTCCGCTGCTGGCGCGTTTTGGTGAAGCCGAAGTCTCGCTGCCAGGAGGCTGTGCCATAGGGTCTCGTCCAGTGGATCAGCATCTCAAGGGGCTCGAGGCTATGGGTGCTGAGATAACGGTAACCGAAGGCTATGTCTGCGCGAAAACCAGCGGTCGGTTGGTTGGCTGTGACATACATATGGACTTGGTGACGGTGGGTGGCACCCAGAATCTGATGATGGCGGCAACCTTGGCTTCGGGCACGACTCGCCTATTTAATGCAGCCTGTGAACCAGAAATTGTTGACCTAGCAGATTTTTTGAACGCGTTGGGGGCAAAGGTATCTGGTCAAGGAACGTCCACGATTGAGATTGTTGGAGTCCCGCGACTGCATGGTGGCGCGCATACCATAATGCCCGATCGTGTAGAGGCGGGAACATATTTGGTGGCAGCAGCCGTGACAGGAGGGCGGGTTCACTTACGCGATGTGGCGCCCAAAACACTGGGTGCAGTACTCGACAAGCTGCAACAGGCGGGCGCGGAGCTGACGGTTGGAGAAAACTGGATCGAGCTAGATATGGGCGGTCGGCGCGCCAAGGCAGTCGACATTGAAACATCTCCGTACCCTGGCTTTCCCACCGATATGCAAGCGCAGTTTATGACCCTCAACGCGCTAGCAGACGGAACATCGACTATTACAGAGAATATTTTTGAAAATCGTTTTATGCATGTTCATGAAATGAAACGGTTGGGGGCTGAAATTGAGCTGCATGGACAATCCATGGCGGTGGTTCATGGCGTGGATCAATTAAAGGCAGCCCCGGTCATGGCGACAGATTTGCGTGCATCCTCCAGTCTGGTGCTAGCTGCCCTGGCAGCGGTTGGCACTACGACAATAGACCGCATTTATCACATCGATCGTGGTTATGAGACCATAGAAGAAAAGCTGGGATCCATGGGCGCCAAGGTTCGCCGAGTTTCCTAAACCTCCCCTAAGCAAGTTGATTTACACATGGGATTAGTAATTGCCGTAAATAAAGGGCGCATCTTTGAAGAGTGCATGCCGCTTCTCGCGGCGTGTGAGATACAGCCTAGTGATGACCCCAAATCATCCCGAAAACTAATTTTTCGGAGTTTGACTGGCGATCATACGATTATTGTTGCTCGTTCAGCTGATGTGCCGACCTACGTTGAGAATGGCGTCGCGGATGTTGGCATTACAGGTAAGGACACGATCCTTGAGTACGGCGGCGAAATGACCTTTTACGAGCGCCTAGATCTCAAAATCGGCGCTTGCCGCATGATGACCGCGGGTCCAGTAGGTGTCCCTGAGCCAGCGCAGGGCGTTCGCGTGGCTTCCAAATTTGTGAACATTGCTCGCCAGTATTATCAAAACCAGTCTAAGCAGGTTTCCTTGATCAAACTGGCTGGGGCGCTTGAAATCGCCCCCTTGCTGGGTCTGGCGGATTGTATTGTGGACATCGTAGACACCGGCAACACGCTGAAAGCCAACGGGCTTGAGGCGCGAGAAACCATCTGTGAAATCAGTACGCGCCTCATCGTCAATCGCGCATCGATGAAAACGAAGTTCGACTTGGTGCAGAACTTGATTCAACACCTTGAAGAGGCGGTTGAGCAGCATGTCGTTTCGGCGGGGCGATAGTATGCGCGAGCTCGACGCGACAACCGCGAATTTTGCTGCGCAACTCGATTCACTGCTCGCTTGGGATTTGAGTGTCGACAGTGAAATCGACACTCAGGTCGCCAATATCATTAAACGCGTAAGAACCAAGGGCGATGCCGAACTGCTTACCCTGACTCATCAATTTGATCGAGTCTATGCCGCCAATATCGCCGATCTTGAAATTAGGCAGGATGAACTGGCAGACGCCTGGGCTGAGTTAAGTGACAGTGCGCAACAAGCCCTGCAAACTGCGGCGGATCGCATACGCCGGTTTCACGAGCGTCAGCGCGAAGACTCATGGTCCTATATTGACGAGCTTGGGTGCGAGTTAGGTCAGAAAATCCAACCACTAGATCGAGTAGGGGTCTACGTGCCAGGCGGACGCGCAGCCTATCCCTCCAGCGTCTTGATGACACTGATCCCGGCAAAGGTTGCGGGAGTCAAAGAGATCATTGTTGTATCACCTACCCCCGGAGGTGAGCGCAACACCATGGTGCTGGCTGCACTGCATCTTGCGGGAGCTGACAGAGTATTTGCCGTTGGCGGCGCCCAGGCAGTGGCCGCGCTGGCATACGGCACAGAATGCGTGCCGCGGGTAGATAAGATCGTAGGCCCCGGCAACGCCTACGTCGCAGCCGCAAAGAAGCAGGTATTTGGTCAGGTAGGCATCGACATGATCGCCGGCCCAAGCGAAGTGCTGGTGATCGCCGATGGCACCACGGATGTGGAATGGGCTGTACTAGACCTTTTCTCTCAAGCCGAGCATGACGTATCCGCTCAGGCCATTTTACTCAGCACCGACCGAACTTTTTTGGCGCAAGCGAAGGACCGCATAACCCAGCTGCTGCCGCAAATGGATCGCGCGGAGATAATCGACAAATCTTTGCAAGACCGTGGGGCCTTGATTTATTGCGAAGAGCAGAAGCAAGCACTCGAAGTTGCCAATCGAATTGCGGCAGAGCATTTGGAGCTTGCAGTGGCCGACCCGACATCATGGGTAAGCGGTTTACGCCATGCCGGCGCAATTTTCCTGGGTCCTCATACCGGCGAGACCTTCGGAGACTACATAGCGGGTCCTTCGCATGTCTTGCCAACCTTTGGTACTGCACGCTTTGCCTCACCGCTGGGGGTGTATGATTTTCAAAAACGTAGTTCGATCGTTGGTATTTCTCGCGAAGCCGCCCAGGCCCTGTCTGCGCCAACAGACCTGCTTGCTAGGTCTGAAGGTCTAGGGGCGCATGCCTTAGCCGCACGCGTGCGGGGTAAAAATCCCCGAAAATGAAGGACGGTGGTGATGCAGAATTGAACCGTCAAGATGAGGTTCTCTCACCAGCGCAAATGTATGCCCGCGCACTAGACTCGGGTGAGGTCCTAGCAGACCCAGCACAGCAGCGAGTCATAGAGCTGCTGCAGACTCGTTATGTTCAGTTGATGCAGAACCCCCCTCAAAGACCAAGCACACTTCGCCGCTTGCTAGCTGGGTTCAACATGGGGGGTGCGCAGTCGCGAACAACTGCTCAAGGACTTTATTTGTGGGGGGGAGTGGGCCGCGGCAAAACCATGATGATGGACATGTTTTGCAGCGCTCTGCCGGCCCAGCGTAGGCAGCGAATGCACTTTCACCGCTTTATGCGTCGAGTCCACGACGCGCTGGGTCGCTACTCTGGCCGAGCGAACCCTCTGCTCAGCGTTGCAGATGAAATTGCCGGCGCAGGTGATGTGCTTTGTTTTGATGAGTTTTTTGTGTCGGATATCGGCGACGCCATGATCCTGGGCGAGGTAATGACGGCACTTTTCCAGCGCGGTGTGACCCTTGTTGCCACGTCAAATGTTGAGCCTTCAAGGCTGTACGAGAACGGGCTACAACGCTCGCGTTTTTTGCCAGCCATTAATGAAATCTACAGGCACTGCGAGGTGCACTACATCGACGCCGGTCAAGATTTTCGGCTGCGTGCGCTGCAGCAAGCCAAGCTCTATCACTTTCCTTTAAGCGAGCAAGCCCAGCAGAGCATGCAGGAAAGTTTCGCCGCGCTGGCGGCTGAAGAAGCGAAGTCCGATGTAAGTTTGAGTATCGAGAATCGTCCCATCAGGGCGCACAAAGTGGCGGGTGATGTCGTTTGGTTCGACTTCGTCAATATCTGCGAGGGCCCGCGCAGCCAAAATGATTACATCGAGCTGGCAACGCTGTTTACCACAGTGCTGATCAGCAACGTGCCGGTACTGGACACCACAAGAGAGGATGCTGCGCGCCGCTTCATAAGTCTGGTGGACGAGTTTTATGATCGTCGAGTCAAACTCATTCTCTCTGCCGATGAAGGCATCGCCAATCTTTATCAGGGGCAACGGCTTAATTTTGAGTTTCAGCGCACTCAGAGTCGGCTGTTGGAAATGCAGTCGGAGTCCTATCTCGGTGAGCCCCATGTATCGTGACCGGCTGCCTCCCAAGCATCGCCTTGAACCCATTGAGATGTTGTAAAGCATCGGGTGCTCTACTATTATTCGCGCCCCTTTTGAGGCTCACCGATGATCTCAAAGGCAATACGGTCATAAATTGAGGTTCTTTGAGCTCACATAAGAGCGCACTCATTCGGCGCTCGATGGTTGAGTAACTTTGGGACAGCGGGCGCGACACGCGAAAAGCGTCGAGCGGGCAAGACCGCCAGCAAAACAGAGGCAGAAAATGAAAACGGTAAGTATGCGAGAGCAGGACGTCGTCCGGTCGTGGTGGATTATCGATGCGCAGGATAAGACGCTTGGTCGAATAGCTACTGAGGTAGCTAGCCGTTTGCGCGGAAAACATAAGCCAGAATTCACGCCTCATGTAGACACCGGGGACTACATTGTGATCGTGAACGCTGAAAAAGTGCGGGTTACTGGTAACAAAGAGCAGGGCAAGATGTACTGGCGTCATACCGGGTATCCCGGTGGTATCCGAAGCACTTCGGTGGAAAAAATGCGCGCTGAACATCCAGAGCGAATGCTAGAGATTGCGGTCAAGGGCATGTTGCCGAAAAACCCCTTGGGGCGAGCAATGTTTCGAAAACTAAAGGTATATTCTGGGCCAGATCACCCGCACGCAGCGCAGCAACCCCAGGTCTTGGAGCTATAAATGACGGATTACGATTACGGAACGGGGCGACGCAAGACAGCGGCTGCACGTGTATTTATTTCAGGCGGCACGGGTCGAATTTTGGTCAACTCACGTCCCCTTGACGAATTTTTTGGTCGCGAGACTTCTCGGATGGTAGTGCGCCAGCCTCTTGAGGCCGCGAATCTTGTTGATAAGCTCGACTTGAAGATCACGGTTCGCGGCGGAGGTAGCTCTGGTCAGGCGGGGGCTATTCGCCACGGTATCGCGCGGGCACTGGTCGAATATGACGAGAGTCTTCGCCAGCCGATGCGTGCAGCTGGCTTTTTGACGCGAGACGCAAGAGCCGTTGAACGTAAGAAAGTGGGATTACGCAAGGCTCGCAAACGTCCACAATTCTCGAAGCGTTAAAGCACGAATTGCCGTCGCAAAATGGGTGGATGGCTGTCCGAGACGGATCCACCTGTGGTAATCTTCGCGCCGAGTGATCTGACCGTTCGAGAGGGATCGGTTGGGTCAAGAGAGGACGCCATAAAACATTGATGTTTGGTGGTGAAAACCTCACAGGTTTTGGGTGGCTCAAATACGAGCACCCCTGACAAAGAGTTTGCAAAAAGCTTTATTGACAGACGATTAGACCGCTGCGCCGAGGCAATGAAATCTTGGCGGACAGGGGGTGCGCTGCATGGCGTGGCGACTCACCAAGCCAGCAGACTTAGGCATCGGCGGTGGTAAAGCCAAAGACCTGATTAGAGCCACTATTTTTACAACACATTCACAGGGAGCCTAGTGTCGTGAGCGAAGGCGCAGTAAATAATACTTCAGGCGAGACCGATCAAGAGAACAGTACCAACAGTCGCCGCTATTTCTTGATTCAAGCCACCTCAGCGGTTGGCGCCGTGGGCGCAGCTGGCGCAGCATGGCCCTTCATCAAGTATTGGACACCCAGCGCCAAGGCTAGGGCAGCAGGCGCTCCCGTAAAGATAGATTTTTCCAAACTTTCCCCGGGTGAAATGCTGAGCCCTATCGTCGCTTGGCGAGGAAAACCGATATTTGTGGTCTACCGCGACCAGCCTTCGATCGACGCACTTGAGACAGATTCGGGCGGGCTCGCTGATCCAGATTCAACCAATCCAGAACAACAGCCCGATTTTGCCGTTAACCCATGGCGCTCCGAGCGTCCAGAAATTGGGGTGTATGTGGGTATTTGCACTCATCTTGGTTGCTCGCCCAAGTACGTCGAAACCGATAACTTTGAAAATACCGGCCAAGGGGGCTTCTTCTGCCCCTGTCACGGGTCAAAGTTCGACCTTGCCGGTCGAGTGGTTGCAGGTGTCCCGGCACCGTACAACTTGGAAGTGCCACCGTATCGGTTTGAGTCCGATACAGTCATCGTGATTGGATAAAGGCGTTTAGACGCGGCTCTTGCTGCGATGCGACGCGATATTAATTTTTCATATGCAATTCGGCCCGTTTAGATAAGGGTCATGACGAAAAAAGGTGTTGCCTAATGGATAAGTCCGAAACACAAAGCACTAACTCAGGCTTAGCAGGTGCGATGGAATGGATCGATAAGCGTTTTCCTGCCACGGAAACGTTCGAGTACCATATGTCACGGTACTACGCACCGAAGAACTTTAACTTTTGGTACTACTTCGGCTTTCTAGCCATGTTCGTACTGGTAAACCAACTGGTGACCGGCGTTTGGTTGACCATGAACTACGTACCCAGTGGTGATGGAGCTTTTGCCTCAGTTGAGTACATCATGCGCGATGTCGAGTACGGTTGGTTGATGCGATATCTGCATTCGACTGGCGCGTCTTTCTTCTTTGTGGTCGTTTATCTCCATATGTATCGCGCGCTGCGCTATGGGTCCTACCGCGGACCGCGAGAGCTACTGTGGTTGATCGGCATGGCAATTTTCATCGCATTGATGGCAGAGGGATTTTTTGGCTACCTGCTGCCTTGGGGCAATATGTCGTATTGGGGTGCTCAGGTAATCGTTTCGCTATTCGGCGCCATACCCTACATCGGGCCAGATCTGATGGAATGGATTCGGGGCGACTTCTTGATGTCAGAAACGACGCTCAACCGCTTTTTTGCGTTGCATGTCGTAGCCTTGCCTCTGGTACTTTGCATCTTGATATTCGTTCACATTGTGGCGCTTCACCACGTGGGCTCTAACAACCCTGACGGTATCGAAATTAAGAAAGACAAAGACGAGAACGGCGTGCCGCGAGACGGCATACCCTTCCACCCGTATTACACGGTGCACGACATCCATGCGATGGTTGTATTCTTATTTATTTTCTGCGCTGTGGTGTTCTTCGCGCCGGAAATGGGCGGCTACTTCCTAGAAAAGCCAAATTTCGAAATGGCGGATCCGCTGAAGACACCCGATCATATTGCACCCGTTTGGTACTACACGCCCTTCTACGCTATGTTGCGCGCTGCAACCTTCCCGCTATTTGGATTGTCGGCGAAGTTTTGGGGCTTCGTGGTCATGATTGGTGCGATTGTTATTCCCGCGGCCCTACCTTGGCTTGACCGAAGCCCGGTCAAGTCCATGCGCTACAAGGGGTCAATCTCTCGAATGATGCTTACGTTGTTCGTCATCAGCTTCTTTATTCTGGGATACCTGGGTACTCAGGCACCATCAAAGGCCGGTACGATTGCTGCGCAAGTCTGCACGGCCATCTACTTTGCGTACTTCATTTTGATGCCTTGGTATACCCGGGTAGAGAAAACTCAGCCTGAACCGGAGAGGGTTACGGTCTAATGAAAAAAACACTGCTCACGCTATTAGTGACGCTGCCGGTTGCAGCTTGGTCTGCGAGCGCGTCGAACTGGCCCATGGAAGAATTCGAGGGTGACCTACAGAACCTTCCTAGTCTGCAAAATGGTTTTAAGTTGTATGCCAACTACTGCCTTGGTTGTCATGGGCTTCAATTTCAGCGCTATGAGCGTACGGCAGATGATTTGGGTATCCCCCACGATCTCGCAATGAAAAATCTGGTTTTCACTGACCAAAAAATCGGCGACCTGATGACAACGTCGATGCCCAAGGAGGCAAGCAAGGCGTGGTTCGGCGCTGCGCCGCCTGACCTTACGATGGTCACGCGGGTGCGCGAACCTGACTGGGTATACAATTACCTAAAGACATTCTACGTCGACGAGAACCGCCCCTTGGGTGTGAACAACAAGGTGTTTGCGAATGTCGGCATGCCCAACGTGTTGTTAGATTTGCAGGGAGTACAACGCGAAGTGTGCACCGATGGTGTATGCGATCAGCTGGTTCTAGAGGCGGGCACTGGCGCAATGACTGCAGCAGAATTTGACTCCGCCATTTATGACCTAACCAACTTCCTGTACTACGTCAGCGAACCAGCTCGACTAGAGCGGCAGAGAACGGGTGTCTTCGTCCTACTATTCCTGATTATTTTAGGAAGTTTTACCTACTTGCTAAACCGCGAGTACTGGAAAGATATCGAGCACTAAACGTAAGGGCGGGCTTATGATGGCGAGCATCTCAAGCCCGCAGTAGCGTCTGTGACCCCGCCTGACAAGAGAGAATCCCACTGATGAGTATTGTAACTAAGCGTTCCGCCATGACCCTGTTTTCAGATCCTAGAGATCAGTACTCCCACAGGGTGAGATTGGTCTTGGCGGAAAAGGGTGTCACCGTAGATATCGTAGATATCGTTGCCGGAAAAGAGCCGGAAGACCTGGCGGAACTCAATCCCTACAATACACTTCCAACCCTTGCGGACCGCGATTTGGCGCTCTACGAAGCCAACGTAATCATGGAATATCTCGACGAGAGGTTTCCTCATCCACCTCTGTTACCTGTTTATCCTGTACAGCGGGCATTGTCCCGGCTCTGGATTTCGCGGGTCGAAAAGGAGTGGAGCTCGCGTCTGGATTTATTGATGTTGGGTAAGGGCCGAGAAGCCGCTCTCAGCAAGGCGCGTAAAGAGCTGCGTGAGAGCATTATCGCGATTGCACCCATATTCGCGGAAAAGCCATTCTTCATGAACGAAGAGCTTTCCTTGGTGGATTGCTGCGTTGCGCCGATTCTTTGGCGTCTAAAAGAAGTGGATATAACGCTGCCCGAGCGCTCAACGAAGCCGCTGCATCGATACATGCAATCGATGTTCGAACGCGATGCGTTTCGCGCCAGCTTGACAGAAGCCGAAATGGAGATGCGTGAGTGAAGCCGCGAAGGCCTTACTTATTGAGAGCTCTCTACGACTGGATTGTCGACAGTGGCGAAGTTCCGAATATCTTGGTCGATGCCGAAATCGATGGGGTGGTTGTTCCCCAAGAGCATGTCCAAGATGGACAGATCGTTCTAAACATCTCTCCCCAAGCAGTCCGTAACCTGAATCTCGGCGACGAATACGTCATGTGTGAAGGCCGATTTTCTGGCCGCTCCATGGAACTTGTGATGCCGATTATCAGCATTCGAGCGATCTACTGTCGAGACTCCGGGCAAGGCCTGGCTTTCGACGACGAAGATATGCATCACGACGAGGTGGTTGCGGGAGACGCGGAAGCAGCAACGGCACCAAGTGTTGAGCAGACAGCTGGCGTTGCTAAAAAAGATCCAGACAGCGATGGCTCAAAGCCAACACTTCGCTTGGTTTAGTCTTTTATCGTTCGTCAGGGGGCCGCGCAGCGTGGCTTACGAACCTGGGGCGGAAAGATAGTCGAATACCTTCACGATTTTCTGCACACCAAACGATTTCTGCACTTCGGCGACGACCAACTCGCCATCTGCACGAGTGATCTTTCCCATTAAGTAGACGACGCCGTTCTCAGTTACCACCTTGACCTTGCCAGCCGGTACGCCAGATGCGACCAGCAGGCGGCTTTTCACCTTTGTTGACAGATACCTGTCGTTGGTGCGGGCAAGGCGAGATATTGGGCCTTGCACCGTGAGATAGTTGTACACTTTGTCCGGGTCAACTTTGTAAAGCGATTCGGTAACCTCTGTCGCCTTTTCCTGCAGCCTTGTGGAGGCGACTTCGCCTAGCAATAAAACCAGGCCGTCATAAACCGTGACCACAAGATGAGCACCTTCATAGCCTTCGTCGGAAGCTCTTATTTCTTTGGCGATGACAAACTCTAGGGCGTTATCGTCAATCAAATCGCCAGGAGTACGTCTTTCCTCAGGGTTATTCGTGCAAGCCGTTGTCATGGTTAACAGGGCGATGAGAAGTGCTGTGAAAAAGGTCGATCGAAAATAGTTCATACGAAGGCGTTTTTGATCCACTGAACATTGGGCAAGTAGTTTGGCTGGGTCACCGCTACAACGTCAAATCGTGCTGTGCAATTCAGCCTATTTGTTGCTGCCATATAGTGTGTAGCCGCCGCGATGATACGTGTTTGCTTAGTTCGAGTAATGGATTCTTCAGGAGTGCCATAGGCCGATGACTTTCGATATCTAACTTCTACGAAGACGAGGGTCTCTTCTGCAGAGGCTGCTTCCATCATGACAAGGTCGATCTCGCCCCTGCGGCAACGATAGTTCTTATCAACTAGGGATAGACCGCGACAGCGCAGATAGGCTGCCGCGAGATCCTCACTCCAGTGAAGAGCCACCGGTTCTATGCCTAGTGAACTGCCCCGCCGTTTGCCTGGCTCAGTGATAAGGTGCCATGTTGGCTAATTTCTGCCAGCACGAGCTCGCGTTCGATCTGACCATGTCGCCCCACCAATAACTGGCCGCTGGCCAGGTTGAGGCGCAAGCGAAAACCCTCATCCCAATGATTTGCGTGAGTTTGTATCCAATGTACCCATGCTGCGAGGCGATAAGCATCTAGGCCAAGCGCATACAGGTCCACAAGAGGCTGCTCGCCGAGGTCGAAAACCGCGCTCATGGCCGCCGCCACCGGGTCAGGATTAGCCAGCAATGGCAACTCGGTGACATTGAAGCCCGCGATGTCAGATAAGCTCTCCGACCGAGCCGATTGCGACGTCGCGAATACGGGAAGCTCATCCGCGAAGTGGAACTGGAGGGCTGGGACAAGTGCTTGAGACTCGAGGACGCTCGTAAACGCGACTACAGCATCTAGGTCTTCCCTGCCTCTTGGCAAGAACTCAATTTCTTCGTTCAAAACGCGCTGTAGGTCGCCATGCCGGCTTTTGCTGTCGGCGACACCCATGGCATTACCGACGGTGTCGGTGATCTCGCGAGGCCGCTCAAAATCTGCTAACACGATTGCACCCTGCCAGTCACTCCTAAGCGCCTGAGTAGCTCGGTAAGCCCAGGACTCACGATTTGTAACCACCATAAGCCTTTCATACTCTCGAGCCCGAAGGTGTTTGGCTATCGTATGCGCTTCATCTTCGATAGCTGAAGCAAACTGGTAAACAGGGCCCTGGATTGACGTGGACTGCGAACGCCCACTTTCATCGATGCGGTTTAACACAATCCACGCTGGTGCTGCTTGCTCTTGAGTTCTGGCCAATCGTGAAGCTTCGCGGTTCGCTAATAGGCGTTGACCGCGTTCTTTTAACAGTGGCCCAACAATGACATCACTTGCGGATTCGACAATCCGGTTCAACAAAGAAGCATCGTCGATGGCGTTGCTATCGATAAAGGTTATAGATGTTGCGGCGGCAGGCGATACGCTCAGGCCGTCGGCTTTAACGGATGCCGCCCGTGTTGGGTCTTGCTCGGACAAGTATCCCGCCACCATTCCGTCTCTTACCGCCTTACCCGCACCTGATAATCGACCGCTTAGCGGCAGCGCAACGGTCAAACTGGGAGCCTCGTACTGCGCCAACAGTTTCAGTGACGGGGGCGGCGTCTTAACGGCCGGGTGGTCAGGATGCTGGTCTTGCCAGCTCTGCCAGAGAGTTTGCGCTTCTCTTGGCGTCCCTGCCCGGGTTATCGCGTGATGCAAGCGGATCCAATTATGGCTGAAGTTCGCAACCAGGCGCTCAGCATCTGGCCTCTGAATAATTTCGCCGACCCGCTCCATGAGTTGCAAAATCGATGGCGTATTTGAAGGGTCGAAGTCCTGCGGAAGCGTTGTTGAACCCTGCAACGTTGCCCAGATCCGAGTTTGCTCAGCGATAGAGTCAAGCTGTCCAGCGAGCAACTGTTGTGTAACCAAGGCTCGTACGACGCAGGCGATGGCGTCAATCTGGGCACAAACTTGCCGAGTTGTTTCAACATCTTCAACCACCATCGATTGAAGGTTAAGCAGGCTTTGAACCGCATGTTTAGGCTGTTTCTGTCGAATTTGAATTTGCACCATCAGGCGCTGATAGACGTCGGCGAGCATCGTGTTGCGAGGGGGGAGCAGTATGCCGCTGATCAGTATCTGGGCAGCCCTTAGGTCGCCCCGATCTATGGCAGATTTCGTCCGCGTTAGGATCGACACATCACGCTTCGCTTGAGCACTCGAATAGGGCTGACTCAGCGCTGAATAGGCGCCTGATGGCGCTCGATATTGCGGTATTTCACTGGCCTTGGTGTCGACTGGTTTCGTCGGCAAGCTCTGGCTGGTGCTTTGGTTCGTGCTTTGACATCCGTAGGCGGTCACAATGCAGACACAAAGAACGAGGAAATGTTTGGCCATGTCAGGAACTCTTTACGTGGTTGCCACCCCGATTGGACACCTGGGCGATATCAGCCGTCGAGGGATAGATACCCTTAAACATGTCGGTCTAGTCGCTGCAGAGGATACCAGACGAACTCGTGTGTTGATGCAGCATATCGGCCATTCGGGTTGTCAGCTGATTAGCCTTCATGAACACAACGAAGCCACAATTGCACCGGATTTGGTGAATCGTTTGAAGCAAAACATAGACATCGCTCTAGTAAGCGATGCGGGAACACCACTCTTAAATGATCCGGGTTATTTGCTGATTCAGCACGCTTGGCAGGCAGATATTCGGGTGGTCCCCGTGCCTGGCGCCTGTTCGATTACTACTGCCCTCAGCGTTTGCCCCATACCCAGCCAACCGTTCCGGTATGTTGGATTTTTGCCGAACAAAGCCGGGGCACGGCGGACTCAGCTAGAGGAGTGGCTGCAAATGCCTGATGCTTTGGTGTTCTTGGAGAGCCCGCATCGCATTCGTTCAACATTGGCGGATATCGCATCATTCTCTGCGCGCCAAGTCATGATTGGCCGGGAAATGACCAAACAATATGAGTCCTTTCTCGTAGGCAGTGCTGCTGATGTTCTCGCTCAGCTCGCGGATTCTCCCAAGGGAGAATTTGTTTGCATCGTAGAAGCCGCTAAAAGTGTAACAGCTCAGTTTCAGCTGACTCGCGTGCTGGGCGCACTGTTGAAGGAACTGGCGCCGACACAAGCAGCCAAGCTAGCGGCACAGATTTGTGGTGTGCGTAAAAAAGAGGCGTACGAACTGGCTTTGCAATTAGCTAAGCAATCTCATTCTATCTAGCCCAAATCGGCGTTGAGCCGGTGCAGTCTCCTTGTGCTATCACGAGGTACTGCGTACCCTGCCCCCGAGAGTCAGCCGAGCAGTCGCCGGCGCACTTGTTGCGCGGGAGGAAAGTCCGGGCTCCACAGGGCAGGGTGCCAGGTAACGCCTGGGGGGCGCGAGCCTACGGAAAGTGCAGCAGAGAGTAGACCGCCCGCAAACATTGTTTGTCGGTAAGGGTGAAAGGGTGCGGTAAGAGCGCACCGCGCGCGTGGTAACACGTCGTGGCAAGGTAAACCCCACCTGGAGCAAGGCCAAATAGAGATCCATCGACGTTGCCCGCGTTGGATCCGGGTAGGCCGCTTGAGATCGTTGGTGACGACGATCCTAGATGAATGACTGTTCACGACAGAACCCGGCTTACAGGCTGACTCTCGCTCCCTCCCCTGCATTCTCTAGATTAATGTCTCAGCAGTCTTGTCCCTATTCAGCGTGATCCAGCGAGCCCACCTCGCTGTTAGAAATGTGCTTATTTTTCCGTCGCTTATGTGCTGTTTCTTCTGTTGACTCACTAGGATTGGAGACTATAGTGTGCAACCTTGGGAAAAAGTGGAGAAAAGTGGGGTAATAGGGAAAAGAAAGAGACGGTGAGAGGGTAAGAGGCTTTTCGATTGAATTGGATTTCAAATAGGCAATCCGGTAGCGCTGCCCCCTCGTGGCATTTGATATGTGTCAGTAGCAAAGTGCATGGGAGTGCTGACATGGCCATGCTACCGGGCGGATATGTTGTTGGCCTTCGCCCATCGATCTTCAGCTCTCATTGCGCCGCAAGCTAAAACTGTGTTTCGAGGTATCAACAGTGTTGCATTGGACGCCAAGGGTCGCATGGCGATACCTGCGCGCTACCGTGAAACCCTGACCGTACTCAGTGAAGGGCGAATCGTCGTGACTATCGACATGCGTGAGTCTTGTCTATTGGTGTACCCACTAAACGAATGGGAGGCAGTTCAGGCCAAGCTCGAAGGCCTTTCAAACATTAACCCTCAGGCGCGTTTGCTGCAGCGGCTGTTAATTGGTCACGCCACAGATCTGGAGCTTGATTCGGCAGGGCGACTGTTGCTGCCCGCCATGCTGCGAGATTATGCGAACCTGAACAAAAAGCTCGTGTTGGTGGGTCAGGGCAACAAGATAGAAATTTGGGCTGCCGACCACTGGCAGCAGCAGCTGGAACATTGGCTGGCCCAAGGCGCTTCGGCCATGCTTGAGAACAGTGAAATCTTCGATGGGCTATCTGTATGAGCCCAAAGCCTAATTTACCACCAGTCCAAAGCATCGGATCTTCCTCAAGCCCCGCGGACCATGTACCGGTTCTATTAAATGAAGTGATCGCGGCGCTGCTGTCGATGGAGTCTCCCCCAGCATCCACCGAACGAGGTTCCAGAATCTTGGTCGATGGAACCTTTGGGCGTGGGGGGCACAGCCGTCACCTGCTGCAGCGGTTATCCACCAGTGATCAGCTGTTGGCGATAGATCGAGATCCTGATGCGGCACATGCGGCTAACCTGTTAGCGGCAAAAGACCAGCGATTTGCGTTTACGCAAGCGCGATTCTCCGAGTTGGGCAGGGTGTTGTCCCACCGCGGCATCGAGCATGCTGATGGAATACTGCTGGACCTCGGCGTGTCCTCTCCCCAGCTTGACCGGGCCGACCGAGGATTTAGTTTCAACGCAGACGGTCCCTTGGATATGCGGATGAATCCCGCCGAGGGCCAGTCTGCTGCAGACTGGCTGAACACTGCGCAAGAGAGCGATATTGCCAATGTGCTATGGCGATTCGGTGAAGAACGTCAGTCTCGGCGCATCGCTCGTGAAATTGTTGCGGCCCGGCCTCTTGCGACAACCCTAGAGTTAGCCGATCTGGTCGCCCGCGTAGCCGCAGCGCCCAAAAGAGCGCTGCGAAAGCATCCGGCTACCAAGACGTTTCAGGCCATTCGCATGCATATCAATGCAGAGACCGAAGAATTGGATCAAGGCCTCAGACAAGGGTTCGATGCACTGTCTATTGGAGGGCGACTCGCCGTAATTTCCTTTCACTCCTTAGAAGATCGCAAGGTGAAGCGGACCTTCAAAGAGCTCAGCCAACCGCCTCAATTACCCAGGCGCCTACCAGTCCGCCATAATTTGGCGGAGACGCCGGGGCGCTTGGTGGGCGGCGCGATCAAACCGGGGTTGGCAGAGCTAAATGCGAATCCTAGGTCGCGAAGCGCGACCCTTCGCGTGATTGAGCGAGTGCGTTAATTCATGACTATGTATGTCGCAAAAAGCAGATCTCGCACCGCGCCTAAACCGAGAGTGCGTGGTTTGGCGGAAACGCGATACAACCTCTCCCGCTGGCATTTGCTTGTGCTTCTGGTAATTACAGCTGCGCTGATCAGCAGCGGCCTTGCCTTAGTCGAGGCGGCACAATCGATGCGCTCTTTGCACAGCGGGCTTGATCAATTGCAAACCCGTCAGCACAGATTGATGGCCGAGTATTCCAGGTTGCTTCTTGAACGAAGTTCCTTTGCGAGCTTGCAAACCGTCGAAACCGTTGCGACACAAGAACTTCGAATGCGGTTTCCGCAAACCATCGAAGAGGTCGTGCCGTGAGTTTCTGGCGTCACTATCTATTTATCCTATGTTTCATCGGTATCGCAGGCGCACTTTCTGTTCGGGTGGTGTATCTGGGTGTCACTGAGCGTGACTTTTTGCAGGAAGAGGGCGATAAACGCTCGATATACAAAAAGCGTCTGCCGGCAATGCGCGGCATGATTTACGACCGTAATGGAGAGGCCCTAGCGGTTAGCACGCCGGTGTTTGCGGTGGCGGTAAATCCGCTGCAATTCGATGCCAACAATGTTGCGCTACAAAAGCTGGGCAAGATTTTAGATCTGGACGCTGAATCTTTGCGAACGCTGCTGGGCAACAATGCGCATCGCGGATACCTTTACCTCAAACGCCATGTCAGCTGGGAGCATATGGATGCTATTCGTCAGCTGCGTCTTGCCCATCTCACCCTAGAACCAGAGTACCGGCGTTACTATCCCGCAGGAGAGTCCTCGGCGCATGTGGTTGGTCTGACAGATATCGACGATATGGGGCTCGAGGGAATTGAGCTTACCTTTGAGAACTCATTGCGAGGCGAAGCCGGCAGCAAAACGGTGCTGCGAGATCGAGAAGGCCGCATAGTCGACGACCTAGACTATGGTAAGGCGCCGCGTTTCGGGACAGATCTGCATTTGAGTATCGACTCCCGACTACAGTACATCGCCTACCGCGAACTTAAATCTGCGGTTATAGGGCATGGCGCGAAGTCGGGTTCGCTGATCATGGTTGATGTAAAAACCGGTGAAATACTTGCCCTCGTAAACCAACCGTCTTTCAACCCAAACGGACCAATCAATCAACGTGAGCCCACGCGTAACCGTGTCGTCACGGATTTTTACGATCCCGGTTCGACCATCAAGCCTTTCACAGCGATGGCGGCTCTTGAAAGCGGGCGGTATCAGTCTGAGACCATGATTGAAACCTCCCCCGGTTACTTCTGGGTAGACAGCAAAATGATCCAAGACCCGGTTAATCTCAATACCATTACGTTGGCAGAGGCGATTCAAAAGTCCAGTCAGGTGGCCATCGCGAAGGTGGCCCTGGACCTACCTAGGGACGCGGTATTCGATGTGCTGCAACGTAGTGGCCTGGGTGACTATGTGGGGACCGGGTTGCCCGGAGAGGTCACGGGTTTGTTCAGCAATGTTGGTATGCAGTCGCGGGTGTCGCGCACGGCCATGGCATATGGCTATGGCTTTACTGTGACTCCGCTTCAGCTCGCCTCTGCCTATGTTGCACTAGCGGGTCATGGCAGCCGCCTGCCGTTAAGCATACTCAAGCAAGATCGTGTGCCGGAACCTCAGCAGGTTTTCGATGCAGAGGATGCCCGTGAGGTAATCGCCATGATGGAGCGAGTTACCCAACAGGGCGGCACCGCAACCAATGCCGACATTGACGATTATCGCGTTGCGGGCAAAACCGGCACGGCTCGCGTGTTGGAGAACGGTAGGTATAACGACGAGCGCCATGTCGCTTGGTTTGCCGGCCTGGCGCCCGTTAGCGACCCAAGAATTGTCATGGTCGTCTTGGTCAACGAACCCGATACTGATCGCGCCAGTGGCGGCAAGGTCGCGGCGCCAGTATTCGGTCGCGTGGCAGCCCACAGCCTGCGCCTGCTCGGTGTTAGGCCAGATAACATATTGAACGATCCATTGCCAATGGACCCTGTACTGGCAGGGAGTTCACTTTGATGCGCTTCGAAACCGACAGCATGGATTATGTGCTTGGCCAACTTCGCAGCCTCCCACAAGTCCGTGGGTTGACGGAATCATCTTTGAATGTCGAGGCGGGCGATGTATTTGTGGCCTGTGCGCAAAATGAAGATGCTCGTCTTCAGCATATGGAGGCGGCAGCGCAGGCGGGGGCCGTGGCCTTTGTGATCGACGCTCAAGCCCAGCACGTTGCTAACCTATCGCTGCCAACATTTCAGATGGATCAACTCGCCCGGCAGCGTGGAGCGCTGGCGGCCGCATTCTATGAAGATCCCTCTCGTGAGATGACCTGTATCGGGGTTACAGGCACCAATGGGAAGACGTCTATTGCCTATCATTTGGCAGATCTGGGCAATCTTTTGGGGGTGCCGACAGGTTATAGCGGCACCTTGGGATGGGGTGTCCCGCAGGACTTGGTCGACAGTGGCATGACCACGGCTCCCCCGGTGCTTGTGCAAAAGCAATTAGCTGCAATGGCACACAGGGGTATGAAACAGATTGCGCTCGAGGTCAGCTCCCATGCGCTAGATCAGGACCGGGTGCAGGCTGTCCACATGGATGTTGGCGTTTTTTCTAACTTGACCCGTGATCATCTCGATTACCACGGTTCCATGGAAAAATACGCTGAAGCCAAAACAAGGCTGTTTACCGATTGGCCATTGAAACTAGCCGTTATCAATGCCGAGGATGCACTGGGTCGCAAGCTCATGAAATGTGCTCGTGCGGAGGCAATTGTGAGTTTTGGCTCTGGGGGCGATATTTCCTGGAAGGCGGTTCCCGCGCTGGGTGGTATGCAGGTTGAATTTTTGACACCTTGGGGATCCCTCAATAGCACCCTACCCTTAGCGGCAGATTTCGCGGTAGCTAACGTTGCCGCTGCATTGGGTGTTTTGTTGGGCCGTGGACATGCCTTGGGCGCTTTAGAGGTCGCGCTCAGCAAGCTAAGTGCGGTACCCGGCCGGCTGCAGGTAGCAGGTGACCATCCTGGTATGCCTAAAGTCGTTGTTGATTACGCGCACACCCCGGATGCCTTAGATAAAGTTCTGGCGGCGCTCAGCAAACAAGTGCCGAAACAGCTTATATGTATTGTCGGGTGCGGGGGCAATCGTGACCAAGGCAAACGGCCGGAAATGGCGCGAGTTGTCGCCCGATGGGCTGATCGGGTCTGGTTTACCAGCGATAACCCCCGAGACGAGGATCCCGAGTCTATTTTGCAGGATATGTTGAGCGGCCTCACAACTCAGCAGCAGCGCTCTGTTTGCGTTGAGCAAAACCGGGCAGATGCTATCGCGCAGGCGATACAGTCCGCTGGATCTGAGGATGTCATCCTGATTGCTGGAAAGGGACACGAGAGCACTCAGGAAATCGCTGGCACCAAGCACCCATTTAGTGATGCGGAAGTGGTTCGAGAATTTATGAAGGAGAACGCCTAGTGCTGCTTTGGCTAACGCAATATTTGTCTGAGTATGTCAGCGGGTTCGGGGTGTTTCAGTATTTGACGTTACGAACCATGGTCAGCGTAGTAACCGCACTTGTCGTCTCCTTGCTGATTGGGCCGCGCATGATCAGCTGGTTGACGCAGTCACAAATTGGTCAGCAGGTGCGCGACGACGGACCCGCGTCGCATTTTAGCAAGGCAGGCACGCCAACCATGGGTGGTGCGCTTATCCTGATCATCATTTCAGTAACGACGCTCTTGTGGGGTGATCTGACGAATCGTTACGTTTGGCTGGTCTTGGCCGTGACGATGGCCTTCGGGCTGATTGGCTGGATTGATGACTATTTGAAGATATCGCGCAAATCCTCTGATGGTTTGGCAGCCCGCTGGAAGTATCTTTGGCAGTCTGTTTTTGCACTTGCCGCCGTCCTCTACCTTTACAACACCGCCAGCGTGCCAGCGCAAACTGCGCTCTACGTACCCTTTTTCAAGGATATTGCCCTGCCCTTGGGTGCGGGGTTTATTCTGCTTGGCTATTTGATGATCGTGGGTATGAGCAACGCGGTAAATCTAACTGACGGGCTGGACGGCTTGGCCATCCTGCCTGCGGTTATGGTTGGAGCTGCGCTTGGCCTGATTGCCTATGTTACAGGCAATATCGAGTTCTCCGCGTATCTGCAGATTCCCTATATCGCCCATGCCGGGGAACTCTCGGTTTTCTGCGGTGCGCTGATCGGCGCTGGCTTGGGGTTCCTGTGGTTTAACACCTATCCCGCTCAGATTTTCATGGGCGACGTGGGCGCGCTTGCCTTGGGCGCGGCACTTGGCCTGCTTGCGATCATCGTCCGGCACGAGATTGTGCTTCTGATTATGGGTGGGCTTTTCGTGCTGGAAACCGCCAGCGTCATCATCCAAGTGATTTCATTTCGCCTGACGGGTCGACGCGTTTTCAGAATGGCACCCATTCACCATCACTTTGAACTTAAAGGTTGGCCGGAGCCGCGTGTGATTGTGCGTTTTTGGATTATCACTCTCGTCTTGGTCACCATTGGCCTCTCGACATTGAAATTGCGATGACACCATCGACGGGCACAGTCGTACTAGGATATGGCATGACGGGTAGATCCGTTGTTGAGCATCTCGATAAACAAGGTATCCACCCGTTGGTGTTCGATACCCGGACTGAGCCAGCTACCTTCGAGCGCCCGTCAGATATCGAGGTGATCTGGCAGGTCGAAGAATGGCCAAGGGAAGTGCTTGCCAAGACCAAACAGGTAATCGTCAGTCCAGGTCTGCCCTTGCACCATCCCTTGGTACGGCAAGCACAGGCCGCGGGCATCTCCATAATTTCCGATATTGACCTCTTTATGTCCCGGGTCGATGCGCCAGTGATTGGTGTAACCGGCACCAATGGAAAAAGCACTGTTGTGTTGTTGGTCGGCCACCTCCTGCAGGCCAGCGGCCTTAGGTGTTCGGTAGGGGGCAATCTTGGCGTGCCTGCCCTGGCTCTTTTGGATAGTCCTGCGGATGTCTATGTGCTCGAGCTATCTAGTTTCCAATTGGCCCACAGTGCGCATTTGGCGTTGGCGAGTGCTGGTGTATTGAATATCACCGACGACCATCGTGACTGGCACGGTGATTTAGATAGCTACCGTCGGGCCAAGGAACGTATCTACGTGAAGGCCGAATACTCGGTGGGTGGTCGTGACTGTGCCCGCAGCGTGAGCGTTAGGGTGGATATGTCTGCGTCGGGCGCAAATCGTTGGGGGGTTGCATCTCTTAACGAGGCTCAGTGGTTAATCTGTGACGGCACGCCATTAATCGCGGTTTCAGATTTACCTCTTGCGGGCAGACACAACGTCGAGAATTGCTTATGGGCAATGGCCTTGGTCGAGCCCTGGATTCAGCCACGGCGTGCTGCGCAGCTGCTGGGTGGTTTTCAGGGCTTACCTCACCGTTTCGAAAGGTTGTCAGGCCCAACGGATATCCACTGTATCAATGACTCTAAGGCGACCAACGTCGGAGCGACAATGGCCGCCCTTGCGGGTTTTGCCCTGGATAACCGGTTAATCCTAATCGCCGGTGGTGACAGCAAAAACGCAGACTTAGCGCCGCTAGGTGCTGCGATGCGCGGTCGGGTTCGACTGTTGATCACCCTGGGTAAGGATGCGGCGGCGCTAAATGAGGTGGCGAGTATCAGTGGCGTCGAGCATCAGCAGGTAGCGACAATGGATGAGGCCGTTGATTCGGCCTTCGCTCATGCTTGCGCGGGCGACACTGTGCTGCTCTCGCCAGCCTGCGCGAGTCTAGACATGTATCCAAACTTCATAGCCAGAGGAGAGCACTTTAGAGAGCTGATACTTAACGTCACTAAGGCTCGTAAAGTCGAGGTGTCTCCATGAGCACATCGTCGATACAGATACCCCGCCACGGTGCGCTATTGCTTCTTCCTTGGTTTGTGCTGCTAGTGTTCGGCACGATTATGGTGGGGTCGTCGTCTGTCGCCATGGCAGGCGACTATGTGACCAGACAGCTTGTTAACTTATGCGTCTCTATTTTCCTGCTGGTGATCGTCGCAGTCACTCCGCTCTCGTTTTGGCGAAAGTACTATGGGTTAGGCTGGTTGGCCTCACTTATCCTCGTGGTGTTGGTATTCGTCCCAGGGCTGGGTCATGAGGTCAATGGTGCAACGCGATGGATTCGCCTGCCCGGATTCAATCTGCAGGCGGTCGAGGTGGCGAAGTTTGGACTGATGATATATCTCGCAGGATATTTGGCGCGCTATCACGACGATCTTGAGCGATCGCCGATACGAATATTTATCCCCTTGGCCATGGTGTTCGGGATCTGTGCTCTGGTCGTTGCTGAGCCAGACCTGGGCTCCGCGGCAGTAATTTTGGCAGCGACTCTTTCAGTGCTTTTTGTAGCCGGCGCCAAGCTACGCTATGTTTTGTTCATGGTGGTTGGAGGTGGCGCGGCATTTGCGTTAATGGTTTGGCTTGAGCCTTTCCGTATGCGTCGCATGGCCGCGTTCACGGATCCTTGGGCTGTTCCATTTGATACAGGTTATCAGCTAGTTCAGGCGTTAATTGCTTTCGGGCGTGGTGAGGTCTTTGGGTTGGGCCTTGGAGAAGGCATACAAAAACTGTCCTATCTGCCAGAAGCCCATAACGACTTTATTTTTGCGGTAATTGCGGAAGAGTTTGGCAGCATCGGTGCCATAGCCTGTATTGCCTTATATAGTTTTTTCATTTTTGCAATCCTGGCAGTTGCCAAGCAGCGCTTGATGCTTGGCGATCGGTTCGCCAGCTACTGCTGCTACTTTGTCGGATTTATTTTCGCTTATCAGTTTATGGTCAATGTTGGTGTGAATGTCGGTGTTCTACCGACTAAGGGTCTGACGCTGCCCTTCATCAGTTATGGCGGAAATAGCTTAATGGTTTCCTGCGCGCTGTTCGCCATTGTGCTTCGTTGCAGTTGGTCAAAGGAGCCCTAATGGCGGATGCAAATTTTTATCAAATCCCAGAAATGGGCCGCATTCGGACGATTCACTTTGTCGGGATCGGCGGCGCTGGTATGAGCGGTATTGCCGAGGTACTTCTCAATCAAGGCTACTCGGTAACCGGGTCGGATTTGAACGATTCGATTAACACTGAGCGCTTGCGTGAGAAAGGTGCGCATATCCACTTGGGACACGATGCTAAGTGGGTGCAGGGTGCTGACGTGTTGGTGGTTTCATCAGCCATTGATCCGGCCAACCCTGAGCTGGTGGCGGCGCGCAATCTTCGCCTGCCGGTAGTGCCTCGCGCGCAAATGCTGGGTGAGCTGATGCGCTATCGTCATGGTATCGCCGTAGCAGGCACCCACGGCAAAACGACGACGACGAGTCTCATAACCGAAATTTTTCGTTGCGCTGAACTTTCGCCTACCTTCGTCATTGGTGGGCTTCTAAACAGTGCAGGCACCAACGCGGAACTTGGCGGGGGCCGATACCTGATTGCTGAGGCTGATGAGAGCGATGCGTCCTTTTTGCATCTGCAGCCAATGACTGCAGTGATTACCAACGTCGACCAAGATCATATGGCAACCTACGACCATGACTTTGGTAAGTTAAAGGCGGCTTACGTTGAATTCACCAACCGCCTGCCTTTTTACGGCAGCGTTTTCGTTTGTGCCGATGACGCAGAGGCGATGGCATTGAGTGCTGCCTTCTCTCGGTCGGTGATTACCTACGGTTATAGCGATCAGGCGCAGTTTCGTGCAAGAGATGTGACCACTAATGGCCAGACATGGCGCTTTACTGCGCAGCGTGGTGAATTAGGCAAACCGCTGCAAGTCAGTATCAAACTGCC
>JADHNQ010000086.1 GCA_016779425.1 Pseudomonadales bacterium
TCATTGGTTGTGGCGACGGTGACCAAGTTGTTGGCCATCATGGTCAGAGCCGTGTCGAGCATGGCCACGTCAACATGCTGGAACTCGTTAGTGAGATCACGCTGGCGTAAGCCTGCCATCACCGCGAAGGCCGCGTTCAGCCCGGTGGCGTAGTCGATATAGGGGGCGCCTACCTTCACCGGCCCCATGGTATCTGTGCCGGTAGTGCACATGATGCCGCTCATCGCCTGAACCACATGGTCGTAGGCCGGCCGATGCCCGATCGGTCCTACGTCACCGTAGGCTGATATTGAGCAATACACGAGGCGCGGATTAATTTCCGCCAGCACGTCTTCACCAAGGCCCAGCCGTCGCGCCACGCCGGGGCGGAAGTTCTGCACAAAAACATCGGCCTGTGCCACGAGGGACAACACCTGCGCGAGTTGCTCAGGGTCTTTTAGATCGAGCTCTGCACAGCTTTTTTGCGCGTTCTGTGTACAAAAACTCAAACCCAGGCCCTGCTTCGCAAGTTTCGGCAAGGCCCCGCCGTACCGGGTCATTTCGCCACCCGGCGGCTCCACCTTAAGCACCTGGGCCCCCAGCAAGGCCAGCTGATAGGTGCAGTAGGGGCCGGCGAATACCTGGGTGAGATCTAATATGCGTATGCCCTTGAGGGGGAGGTTATCAGACATGGTTGTTCCGGTTGTTCGCTGCAAAGTCGCGACGTTAGCGGGTATGGGCAAACACCACCACCCATTAGCCGTTGCGGAAAAAATAGCCCACAATTGCATCCGCGTGATTTGCTGTACTGTCTGATGGGAGAGGATTATGAGCACAACGCCTGTTGCCCTGGTTACCGGCGCTTCTGGTGATATTGGCGCAGCCATTGCAAAAACCCTGGGCAACCATGGATGGCATGTCATCGGCACCTATGTTGGCGCTGCGGACGCTGCCGCCGCAACTGTCGCTGCCATAATCAATACGGGCGGTAGCGCAGAGGCCATGCAGCTCGATCAACGAGACCCCGCTGCTATCGACGCTATCATCGAGGCCATCGGCGCAAACCATGGCCGCCTAGACGTGCTCGTGAATAATGCCGCCTGGAATATTGGCATTCCTTTTCGCCGCCTCGAGGACCTCGACGCAGACATTTGGGATCGAGTCCTGGAGACCAATCTGCGCGCACCCTTTCTGCTGGCAAGAGCAGCAGCAGACCTGCTGAAAGCCGGTGACGGAGGACATATCGTCAACATCTCCTCCGCCGGAGGTATCAGTCCGGGTAGCAGCAGTATCGCTTATTCCTCAAGCAAGGCTGGCCTTAATCACCTCACGCGTTGTTTGGCGGTAGCCATGTCTCCGGAGGTAGCCGTAAACTGCATCGCGCCTGGGCTGGTCGAAAACACGCGCATGGCCCAACGCTTGCCGGACAATGTGGCCCAAGGCGCTCGACAAACAGCAGTGCTGGGGCGTGTTGGCCAGGCAGACGACATCGCAAACCAAACATTGACCTTCGTGCAATCCACATCAATCACCGGTCAGATTATGGTTATTGATGGTGGTATGCCCGGCGCCATGCGTTAAGCCACCTGCCAATACACAGATGAGGACTGTTAGAACACTATGCTAAACGAATGGCTTCTGAGCGTGGCGCGTTTTCTGGATGCACAAGACTGGAGCACCCAGATTCACGAAAGTATTTATCTGTACGCATGGATTGAAACCACCCACGTGCTCACCCTCATGGTCTTTCTCGGTATGCTTTTCGTCATCGATCTGCGCATGCTGGGTCTGGCTTTTCCTAACGTTCGCGCTTCAACCATCGCCGAACGCCTCGACAAGCCCATGATGATCGGTCTGGTCTTGATGGTGATCACAGGTTTTTTGCTCTACTACGCCATACCGGTAAGAACGACCCAAAGCCTTTGGTTTCGCATCAAGGTAGTGCTGATTGTTTTCGCCGCCATTAATGCTTTTGCGTTCCGCGCTCGCATGCAGGCCTCGGTAAACACCTGGGATACTGACCCCACACCACCCCGGCATATACGCATGGGGGCAGCTGCCTCGATACTGCTATGGGCTGGGGTAGTGGTTACCGGACGCACCATTGCCTACGATTGGTTTGATTGTCACAAAGAATTGCCCTACGCCATGTATTGGGCCGCAGGCTGTGTTGATGAAATGGCAGCATTTGCCAGTGAATAGTCTCGATCACGCAGGCTTAGCCAGAACACAGCTTTTGACGACGTCATTACGGCTTAAAGAGAGGAATTTCTAAATGGATCTGTATCCGTTTTTTGACTGGCTAGATACATCCCTGTTGGCCGATATTTCCAAGGCTTACGGGGGCGTATTTGCCGTGGTGCAGATGTTCCATCTTCTTGGCATGTCGGTCTTAGGCGGCATGGTGCTTGTAGGTGATTTGCGACTGCTCAACGTGGTGATGCGAGACACGCCTTCCGAAATCGTCATTGAAAACACCCACAAATGGTTCGGCATTGGTCTTGCCACCATGATCATCAGCGGCATTTTTATGAGTTCAGCGGTATCGCTGAAGCTGTACTACAACGAAATGTTTTGGGCCAAGATGAGCGCCCTGGCCGTTGGCATCGCATTTTTCTACTTGGTACGCCGCCCGCTGCTAAGCGTCCCCCACGAAGGCATCAGACCCGGTGTGCTGAGACTGATGGCGCTTACTTCTATCGCCATCTGGTTTACGGTTGCCGCCTCCGGCCGCTGGATTGGTTTTTCTTGATATTTGGAGTCCGCCGCGATGAATAGTGACGTCGAACAACAGCCCTCAAGCAGCCATAACCCGCGGCAAATTATCGCCACAGTTGTCTGCGTTATCGTGCTGGCAACTTTGGCCTGGTTCTGGAACGAGCAGGTGCAAGAGGTCATTGAAATGCTCGAACTGGCCTACGGTGACGGCTCCTAGTTACCACCAATACCCTAATTCCCAGATTCCCTGATTCCCTGATTCCCTGATTCACTGATAAAAAGGAGCAGACATGTCCGACGCTATCGTCGAGATACGCGACTACACAATTGAAGCTGCCTCATTCGACGCCTACAGGCAGTGGGCTGAAGAGCTGGCGGTACCCTGGCTCAAAGCCAATCTAGACATTATCGACTTCTGGATGGACTGCGGCATCGAAGCCGAGGTCGGCGGCAGCGATCCTCATGTATCGCCAAACGGCCAACCCAATGTCACTTGGATCATTCGGTGGCCTAGCATCGAGGATCGTCGAGCGCGCTTCAATACAACCTTGTCCTCACCGGAATGGAAGGCCATTTGGGCCAAACATCCCAACGAGAACGGTTACCTACATATGAACGCGCGCTTTCTTAGTGCCTCAACCTAAAGAGCATCATCGTGAAAATACTCGTTACTGGCGGCGCAGGCTTCATTGGTAGCTGTGTCGTTAGACAGGCGCTGCGAGATCCAAAGCTGCAAATCGTTAACGTCGATAAGCTGACCTACGCTGGCAATCTCGCCTCTCTGGGCGAGGCTGAGAAAAATCCAAACTATCATTTTTGCCAGATAGATATCTGTGACCCGGCTGCTCTCGACCGGGTTTTTGCAGATCACTCCCCAGATGCCGTCATGCATTTGGCTGCCGAAAGCCATGTTGATCGTTCCATCGACGGCCCGGAAGCCTTTATGCACACCAATATTATGGGCACTTACCAGCTGCTGGAGGCCAGTCGGCGTTTTCTCGCCACCCAGTCTCAAACCAAGGCGTCTGACTTTCGCTTCCATCACATCTCAACCGATGAGGTCTATGGTGATTTGGAAGACCCGAACGACTACTTCCGCGAAGACACAGCCTATGCACCTTCGTCACCTTACTCCGCGAGCAAGGCCAGTTCCGACCACTTGGTAAGGGCTTGGCACCGCACCTATGGGCTGCCAGTGCTCATCACTAACTGCTCTAACAATTACGGGCCCTACCATTTCCCAGAAAAACTCATCCCACATATGATCTTAAGCGCCCTGGCGGGTAAGCCCCTGCCAGTGTACGGCGATGGCTCGCAAGTACGAGACTGGCTGTACGTGGAGGATCACGCAGAAGCCCTGCTGACCGTGGTGCGCAGCGGCAAAGTCGGCGAAACCTACAATATTGGCGGACATAACGAGCGACGGAATCTGCAGGTTGTCGAGGCCATCTGCGATTTGCTGGAGCAGCTGCGTCCAGATAAGCCCCCGGGGGTTACTGCCTACAAAGAGCTGATTACCTTCGTGACAGATCGCCCAGGCCATGATTTGCGCTACGCCATCGACGCCAGCAAGATCGAAAACGAGTTGGGCTGGCGGCCCGTCGAAACCTTCGAGAGCGGCATGGCGAAAACCGTCGCCTGGTATTTAGAAAATCCGGCATGGTGGCAGGCAATTTTAAGCGGTGAGTACCAACTGCAGCGCAGTGGTACAAACCTACGGTGAAGATCCTTGTCATCGGCAGTAACGGCCAGCTAGGGCGATCACTTTTAACATCGCTCCCGCGCTCGTACCCCACAACCATTTTCTGGGATCGCCAGGCGCTGGATCTCACCCAGCTTGGCAGCATTCGAGCGAAGCTTGAAAACCTAGCGCCACAGGTGATCATCAATGCCTCCGCTTATACAGCAGTAGATCAGGCGGAGCAGGAGACCGAACTCGCCCTTGCGGTAAATCGCGACGCGGTAGGCGAAATCGCAAGCTACTGTGCCGCTGTGGATGCAGTGCTTATTCATGTCTCTACTGACTATGTTTTTGATGGCACAGCCAACGCTCCCTACGTCGAGACAGCAGACACCAACCCCCAAGGCGTTTATGGCGCGAGCAAGCTTGCTGGTGAACAGGCCATCGCGGCCAGCGGGTGTCGCCATCTGATCATTCGAACCGCCTGGGTATTCAGCCCCTATGGACAGAACTTTCTAAAAACCATGCTGCGACTTGGCGGCGAGCGCGACACGCTAAGTGTGGTCGCCGATCAAATCGGCAATCCGACCTTTGCCGGCGATCTGGCCGAGGCCATCGTCGCGACCCTGAAGCCGGTGGCCAAGGGCAATTGCGCCTGGGGCCTGTATCACTACGCTGGCGATGCGTCCGTGTCGTGGCATGAGTTTGCCTGCGAGATATTTGCCCAAGCACAGCATATGGGGTTCTCGGTACCGGATACTGTCAATGCCATTTCCACCAGCGAGTACCCGACACCGGCCCCACGACCAGCATGGTCAGCCCTCGATAGCAGCAAATTCACTGGGGTCTTTGGTCGGCCAAGCTCTGATTGGCGGGCCGGCATCGCCACCTGCCTTCAGGCCCTAGGACAATTGTCCGAGTAGCGACGCTAGCTCCTCGCGGATTCTCTGATTAGAGAAGTAGGCTAGATAGGTCTCATAGGCGACACCAGCACCTACGCCCGCCACAGGCTCGCTGCTGAAGGCTTGCGCCAGGGAAGACGCAATAGCTTGGGGATCACCCGGAGGTACCCAGAGCAGTCCGCAGCTTGAGCCCTGCAGCTCATCCGGATAGGCGTCGGCCTTGATTGAAATTACAGGCCGGTCGCAGGCGAGAGCCTGGTAGACCTTGTTTGGAATCACGCGATTGGTTTTCTCGCCAACCCCAAACACACCAAGGCAAAGATCACTGGCACCAATCCGCGCCCCAAGCTCATTAATGGGCACCCAATCTTCAAAGGCGACCTGCACCGAGGGATTGCAGGCGCGAGCAGCGATGGCCTCGCAAGCCTGTCGGTCCGGCCCGGCGCCAAGAAACGTCAGCCTGCAGAGTGGTCCCGAATAGAGCGCGATGGCCTCGGCAATAAAGGTTGCACCCTGCAATCCGATAAACGTGCCAAAGAATAGGGCTTCGGGAACATCATTAGGGGTCTTTGGCTGGGGCTTAAACAGCGCTTCTTCCGCGCCCACTGGAAGCACGCAAATGCGCTCCAGGGGATAGTCATGTTGTTCGGCAAAGTAGGCCGCATGCTCATGGGTATCGGCAATCAGCCGGTCTGCCATGGCAAAACGCCTACGCTCCCATGCCAGCAGGCGCTGGCCTTTGCGGGAATCCGCCGCAAATTTACCGCGTTCGTACACCTGCTTATCAAACGCGCTGATTAAAGGATCAAAGACGAGGGGAATCCCATGGCGGCGCGCCCACCGTGAGGCTGCGACAACATCCCGTTGACGAAAACAGGGCACCCAGACCAGAGAAATGTCTCTTAGGCCCCTAAGGCTGGCTTCGAGATCCGCCAAGACCGACAACTTGGGTTGAAAGCTCACAACCTCCCAGCCTAGGCGCTCAAAGCTATCTATAACCGTTCTATTGCGCGGATAGTCAGGACCGTAGTTACCAAATCGGCCCCACCACAGCACTCTGGGCTTTGGAAATGTGTCGGCTCGATTCTCCAAAGGACCACCAATTCCTGCTGCGATTATCGCCGAAGGCTCGTGGCTCGGCGGATTCCGCACTATCTTAAACGGATCCTACTAGGCGCGTCCCATGGTTTTATGTGACCATGAAGCAAGCTAAGGGAGAGAATTTTGCACCCCATCGATCTTGCAGTTGTCATTGTTTATGTGGCGCTTATCACCTTCGTTGGCATCCGCTTTAGCCAGCGCGTCAAAACCGCAAAGGATTTTTTTCTAGCCGGCAGATCCCTGACGTGGTGGGTTATCGGTCTCTCGATCATTGGCACCAATGTCGATACCAACGGCTATATCGGTGCCTCCGGCAACGCCTACAGCATAGGAATCGCCCAGGCCAATTTCGAATGGATTGGTGCCATTCCTGCAATGATCATTGCGGCGCTGATTTTCATACCACTTTATTGGCGGGCTGGTGTGTACTCGATTGCCGAGTACCTGGGCCTGCGTTACAACCAAGCCGTGCGCGTCTTGGCCGCAAGCATTGTGGTCGTGATGTCAGTGTTTGCCATGGGCGTTGCCATGTGGGCTCTGGCGATCACCCTGCAAACCTTTATCGGCTGGCCAATCTGGCTCGGTATTTTGGTTTCCGGCACCGTGGTTGGCTTGTACAGCGTCGCCGGGGGCCTGGGGGCCGTCGCCATCACCGACAGTATCCAAGTCTGCATCATGTTCGTTTGCGGACTTATTATCATTGCCATTGGCATTAGCGATGCGGGCGGTGCGGCGAGTTTCGTCAGTAAGTTGACCGCAGAGAACCCAACGCACCTGAGTGCTTACCTTCCCGCCGATCACGAAAGCTACCCCTGGCACGGCGTTATTCTGGGGCTTGGTCTGGTGCTATCGCCCGCCTACTGGGTGGGTGGCCAAGCGATTTTGCAGCGCACTCTGGGCGCTCGTACCCAATGGGATGCCAGCGCGGGGATGATGTTCGCTGCGCTGGCAAAAACTTTCGTACCGGTCTTGATTGTCTTTCCGGGGTTGCTGGCTATCGTGATGATGGCGGATATCGAGTACCCGGATATGGCCCTGCCTTGGGTAATCAAAAACGTACTGCCCGTGGGCGTCTCAGGACTGATGTTTGTCGCGATCATCGCGGCGCTGCAGTCGTCTATTGACTCCAGCATCAACTCCACCGCTCTGATGATCACACGGGATATTAGGCACGTACTGATGAAGAACCATAACCCCGAGTCGGACCTTAAAATTGGGCGTCTGCTGACTCTAGGACTGCTGCTCAGCGCCATGTCCATTGCCCCCTACATTGGCAACCTCGGGGGCATCTTTAACTTTCTGCAGTTACTACTGTCTTTGTTTCAAGGCCCAATGCTCGCGCTATTGCTGCTGGGTGCCCTCACTAAACGGGCCACCGCGACCGGCGGCGTTATCACACTGGTCAGTGGGGTAACTCTCGCGGGAATATTGACTTTTGTGGTCGAGCTAAACTTGCTGTATGTCGCGTTTTTCTCGTTCTGCTATGCGGTACCCGCGCTGTGGATCATTAGCGGCTTCACCCAGCCCCACAGTGACGAGCATCTAAAAACTCTCACCTACTCACCCTGGGGTGGACGCTAGTGCTAAAAGTGAACCCGCGTCTTGGAGGTCTTTGATATGGAACTACCCGTTGTCTGGGCAAACTACATTTCTATCGCACTGTTTTTGGCGCTAGGTGTTGGGGTTTGGAGCATCCCCAAATCTGCAGTCGTACCCGAGGAGTACGAGGGTCAATCTTGGCGTGATCTGCGCGTATGGGCCACGGGCCTGATCGTCTTTCAAATTGTTCTATACGGCTACTTCACCTGAC
>JADHNQ010000087.1 GCA_016779425.1 Pseudomonadales bacterium
GTAGGCACTGGCAGTACGCCGAGCTAGCCCTCGGAGGCGTCGTCTGCAGCATCTTCTGCGGCAGGTGCTTCTTCGGTCGCTGATGCTTCTTCCTCGTCTCCACTACCACCACCGCGCTTAGCGGTGACACTGGCTACAGGAATGTCGCGGTCCTCACCCAGTGTTAGGGCAATGATGGTGACGCCTTCGCCAATATTCAGATCACTTAAGTGAACTGACGTTCCGCTCTCTACCTCTGCCATATCAACCTCAATGTACTCGGGTAGATTGGCAGGCAAACAAGAAACCTCTACCTCGGTGAGGGTGCGGGTTAGCGTACCGCCCTGCATCTTTACACCGACACAGCTCTCTTCATTAATGAAGTGCAGCGGCACGCTGACGGTAATCGCCACATTTGCGCGAACCCGCTGAAAATCGACGTGCTGAACACGCTCGTCAGCAGGGTTACGCTGAAGATCTCGTACAACGGCTTGCTCAGACTTGCCGTCAATCGACACATTCAAGACCTGAGAGTAGAACGCCTCGACCTGCATAGCCTTCGACAATTCGTTACTGGACAAGGAGAGCATTACTGCTTCCCCTTCACCGCCATAGATAATGGCGGGCACTTTGCCCTCCAAACGTCGTAGGCGGCGGCTCGCACCCTTCCCTACCGTCGTTCGGAGTTCCGCAGTCAGTTCAATGATGTCTGACATATGATTTCTCCAATGTAATGTTATGTTTCCCGCACTTGCGACCAGTGTGGGAACCTGTATCCGACAGCGCGATCTGCCTAACGGAACATCGCGCTAATGGATTCTTCGTTGCTCACGCGTCTAATGGATTCCGCCAACAGACGATCCAAGCTTAGCTGATGGATCTTTTCGCAAGCGCTCGCTGCATCAGAAAGTGGAATCGTATCCGTCACCACCATCCGATCAATTTTGGAAGCTGCAATTCGCTCAATCGCTGGGCCTGAAAACACCGCGTGAGTGATGTAGCAAACAACGGCTGCCGCTCCTTCTTGCTTCAGCGCCTCAGCTGCCGTGCAAAGCGTGCCTGCGGTATCAACAATATCGTCGACCATGATGCAGGTCTTTCCCTTAATATCGCCAATAACATTCATCACCTCGGTGACATTGGCCTGAGGGCGACGCTTATCGATAATCGCCAGTTCCAAATCATCAATCTGCTTTGCAATCGCTCTGGCGCGCACCACACCACCCACATCGGGTGATACGACGATCGGATTTTCGTAGCGCTGGGCGAGAATGTGATCGACTAATACTGGCGAGCCGTAAATGTTATCGACGGGTATGTTGAAGAACCCTTGAATTTGGTCCGCGTGCAGATCGACGGTAAGAATACGGTCGATGCCTACAGTGCTGATCATATCAGCAACCACTTTGGCGCTAATGGCTACCCGAGCTGACCGAGGACGCCGGTCTTGCCGCGCATATCCGTAATAGGGCACGACTGCTGTCACACGCTGGGCCGAAGCACGATGCATGGCGTCGGCCATGATGAGCATCTCCATAATGTTGTCGCTGGTAGGCGCACAGGTCGATTGCATCAGAAATACATCTTTACCGCGCACATTCTCATGTACCTCGACGGTGACTTCGCCATCGCTGAAGCGACCCACATCCATACTGCCGAGACTGAGGTGAAGCTTATCTGCTACGCGTTTAGCGAGCGCCTCGTTTGATCCCCCAGAAAATAACATGAGATTCGCCATTCACGATCCCCCCAAAGAATTAACAAAACACATGGTTTGTCGGAAAACTGTGCATCTCTGCGAACGCCGAATTCGATTCGGCACTCCTTAAAAGTGGCTGGGGTGGCAGGATTCGAACCTGCGCATGCCGGGATCAAAACCCGGTGCCTTACCGCTTGGCGACACCCCAAAAATTAACTGACCGTCACTGGTTTGCGGAGCCCTTTAGGATCGGCCTAAGTATTAGCCGTGCAGCGAAATCTCCGTCGACTTGGCGCTTTCTTGACGCCGTCGCGTTCGACTCTCCCTCGCTGCCGCCTCTGCGTGGCTACGCTTTGCTCAGCGACCGAAGATCGTCGGTCGCTTTTGAGCCTCAATTTTCGAGCGCGCTATTGTCCAGTTCGTGTGTAGAAGTGTCAAACAACTTCGCCTCGGTTAGACGCTGTGCAGTGTTAGAGGGCATCACGGCCTTAGGCCAGGCAAGCACTACCTCGAGATTAAGCTGATTCCCAACAACCGTGACACGCCCTGGCAACCAGGCATTATCTAGCACCTCATGATCGGCAAAGGTAACCCGCCAAGCGCCTTGCTGCAGCGCGATAAGGCGATCAAGGTCATCTGATTGTTTTAGATTGACCGGCATGGTGGATGCCGCAACACCTCGCAGCCAAGCGCCCAGAGCCTCAACGGGTACTGACCAACCGAAGTGCGCCTGCATCAGCCCCCCCGGGCTGCCGGATATCTGTTGGCTGCCGTCGCTGATGATGAATGTTTCCTCGCTGCCCTGTAGGTGCGTGCGGCCCATGCCGAGGGCTCCCCAGAGCCAGATATCGTATTGCCCATTTTGCTGCTGCCATCGAAACCGCAGACTTTGTGTTAGGTCTGGCGCGCTGATTATCGCCTTACCGCTGACCACATAGTTCTCTGACCCCTGAGGCGTTGACGCTACTGGCCGTACGGGTTCGGGTAAGGAAGCGCAGCCAATCAGCAATGCGCCCATCGCGATAAACGCGCCAAAGCGCACTGCGAACGGACCTATCTGCAGCGCGAACCTACTCGTCATCTGGCACGCCACGTCTGCTGCACTTGCTCCAGTTCTGCTATCATTTCGTGTTCCATCGTGTCGTCACTTGGCGGGTCATGAGCATACTGGCATACGGCCTTAACTATCGCACGGCCCCCCTGGACCTTAGGGAGCGGGTCGCGTTCCCAGAAGAAAGTCTGGGCACTGTGCTGCGCGACATTCGCCAAGATCTGCCTGCTATCAACGAAGTCGCCATTGTCTCAACCTGTAACCGTACCGAGCTTTACTGCGCCGCCAACAGCGATTGCGCAGAAGAAATCGGCGATTGGTTGTCTCAAAGCAGGGATATAGCGCTGCAAGAGCTGCAGGGTGCGAGCTACCAGTACTGGGATCATGATGCGGCCCGACACTCGATTAGGGTCGCTGCAGGCCTAGATTCCCAGATGCTCGGCGAACCACAAATTATGGGGCAGGTAAAAACGGCCTTCGCCCTCGCTCAACAACACGGCACCTGTGGCCCGGAGCTGAATCTGCTGTCCCGCCTGACCCTGCAAACAGCCAAACAGGTGCGCAGTCAGACCGACATAGGACGCAACCCCATTTCTGTGGCCTATGCCGCGGTTTCCTTGGCAGCCCAGCTGTTCACCGACTTGCCGAGCAAGCGTGCTCTGCTGCTCGGTGCAGGCGAGACCGTAGGGCTGGTCGGCGAGCATTTACGAAGCAAGGGAGTCACGGACCTGACGATTGCAAACCGCACTCTCGCTAATGCGCAAACTCTGGCAGCGAAACTTGGCGCCAGCGCGCTTCAGCTGTCTGATGTTGCCAAGACACTCGCGCAATTCGACATGGTTATCGCCTCAACAGGGAGCACTCTGCCGGTTCTTGGTAAGGGCACGGTTGAGCAGGCGATCCGTGAACGCAAGCGTCGTCCGATGTTCATGGTCGACATTGCGGTGCCAAGAGATATTGAACCTGGTGTGGGAGAACTGCCGGATGTTTACCTTTACACCATCGACGATTTGACCCAGCTGGTTGAGGTCAACAAGGCGAGGCGGCTGCAGGCGGCCACAGGAGCGGAAGATTTGGTGGAGCAAGGCGCCCAGCAGTATCAGCGCGAACGCCGAGTCCAGCGAGGCCAAGGATTGTTACAGGCATTTCGCGCCCAAGCTGAACAGCTGCGGGACCTTGAGATAAGCCGCGCGATCAAAGCACTGGAAAACGGCGCGAATCCCAACGAAGCCATACAAAAACTTGGCAATGCTCTGACCAACAAGTTGATTCACCCAACGACCGCGGCCATTCGCGGCGCAGCGGCTGAAGATCGATTGGATCAGCTCGACTTTATTCAACACACCTATGATTTACAGGTTCCGGCTGCCGCTGATGATCAGTCTGCTCCTGGGGAGCCTGGGAACAACGACGACGAGGAATCCTAGTGCTCTTGACCGATAGCATGATGTCTAAGCTAGAGAGTTTGCGGGACCGCTTTGACGAGGTGGCTGCGCTGTTGTCGGACGCCGAGGTCATGACAGACCGAGAACGCTTCACGGCTCTTTCCAAAGAATATGCAGAAATCGAGCCGGTGGTGGGCTGCTACCGTAGGGCGATGCAGCTCGAAGAGAATATTGCCGACAACGAGCAGCTGCTAGAAGAAGAAGATCCTGAAATGCGTGAGCTGGCCCAGCAGGATATTGCAGACTGCAGAGCCCAGCTCGAAGACCTCACCAGTGAACTGCAAACGCTATTGCTACCCAAGGACCCCAACGACCAGTCCAATGTATTTCTCGAGATACGAGCCGGCACCGGCGGCGACGAGGCGGCCATTTTCGCCGGCGACCTGTTTCGCATGTACAACAAGTTTGCAGAGCAGAAGGGCTGGCGGGTAGAAGTGATGAATGAACGCCCCGGAGAACACGGCGGCTTCAAGGAAATAATCACCCGCATTGAAGGCAAGGATGTGTACAGCCAACTTAAATTTGAGTCTGGTGCGCATCGGGTACAGCGCGTACCTGAAACCGAATCTCAGGGCCGAGTGCATACCTCGGCCTGCACGGTCGCGGTCATGCCGGAAGTTGATGAGATCGACGAAATCGATATCGACAAGAAAGACATTCGCGAAGATACCTACCGCGCTTCCGGCGCAGGCGGTCAGCACGTTAACAAGACCGATTCCGCCATACGTTTGACGCATCTGCCCACGGGTACCGTTGTGGAATGCCAAGACGAACGGTCTCAGCATAAAAATCGCGCTCGAGCGATGTCCCTGCTGAAGGCTCGCCTGCTAGATGCGGCCCTGACCAAACAGCAAGATGAACAGGCGGCCAATAGACGCCAGCTAGTCGGCTCCGGCGACCGATCTGAGCGCATCAGGACTTACAACTTTCCGCAGGGGCGGATTACCGACCATCGCATTAACCTAACCTTGTACAAGCTCGATGAGGTCATAGAAGGCGACCTCGGTTCCGTGGTGGAACCCTTGGTGCAAGAGCATCAGGCTGATCTCTTACAGCAATTAGCCGATGGCTGAACAGCAGCCGCCAACGATTGCAAGCTGGCTGCGGCAACACAAATCCTTAGCAAGAATCGAGCTGGAAGTTGCCCTTTGCCGCGCCCTGAACTGCTCTCGGGCACATCTGCTCAGCCATCCAGAGCAGTCGCTGGAGCGCCAGGCGCTTGATCAACTCGATCAGTGGATTCATCAGCTTCACCGGCACGTACCGCTGGCGTATTTAACCGGCGAGCAGGAATTCTGGGGGCTGGCCCTGAGTGTCGATGAGCGGGTATTGGTGCCACGCCCGGACACCGAAATTTTGGTTGAGCGCGCACTGGAGTGCTTGCAAGAGGCCTCGAGCTCAGCAGATGCGGGAGAGCTAATGGCCCTAGATCTGGGTACTGGCAGCGGCGCCATTGCCCTAGCCATGGCTCACGAACGTCGCGACGTGCACATTCACGCCTGCGATATCAGCACCGACTGTCTGACCGTGGCCGAAGTCAACAGCCGCGCGCTTGGCCTGCCCATCACACTGCACTTGAGCGATTGGTTCGAGGGTATTGATCAGCACTTCCACGTCATCGTTGCTAATCCGCCCTACATCGACAGCGAAGACCCTCATCTGTGCCGCTTGCAGGCCGAACCCCAGGGTGCACTGATTGCGAGAGATCGAGGTTTAGCCGATTTACGAAGCATTATTGAGCAGGCACCCGATCACCTGGCTCACGGCGGTTGGCTGGCACTGGAGCACGGCTACGATCAAGGACACAGCGCACGCGAGATGCTGGCTCGCCGCGGCTTCGAGCAGATTGGTACCCGACGCGATCTAGGCGGCAATGAACGGGTCAGCTGGGGCCAATTTACAAAGTATGAGACAGACTTGTCCCATGGATGATCAACAACTGCTGCAATTTAGCCGCCACATCATGCTGCCGGATTTTGACGTTGCAGGTCAGGAGAAACTGCTGCAGGCCAATGTGCTGCTGATGGGGGCGGGAGGCCTGGGCTCACCCATTGCCCTGTATCTCGGAGCTGCGGGCATTGGACGGCTGACCATTGTTGACGATGATGAGGTGGACACATCAAATTTGCAGCGCCAAATTGCGCACCGCCGAGCCACTGTTGGTACTAACAAGGCAGACTCCGCAGCCATGGCAGTGCAGGCGATTAATCCGTCGACCAGGGTTCGGGTGCTGCAGCACAGGCTGAGGGAAGCGCCTCTACGGGCAGAGGTGGCCGAGGCTGATCTGGTGATTGACGCCACAGACAATGCGCCCAGCCGATACCAACTGAATCGCTTGTGCTGGCAGCAGCGCACACCGCTGGTCAGCGGCGCCGCTGTTCGATGGGAGGGGCAGGTTACGGTATTTGATCCTCGGCGCGAGTCTCCCTGCTATCAGTGTCTGTATCCGGACACCGAGACGGGCAACGCAGAAAACTGTGCCGAGAATGGTGTGATATCGCCCTTGGTTGGCGTCATCGGCAGTATGCAGGCTCTTGAGGCCATCAAGTGCCTGACGGGGGTCGGCGATAGCCTCGTAGGAACGCTGCTATTTTTTGATGCCAAATATGCACAGTGGCAGCGCATGACATTGAGCAAGAACCCCGCTTGTCCGATCTGTGCTGACTAACCTCTGGCCACTAAGACTGCAGTTCTAAGCCGAGTTCCTCGCTCAAACTGGACAATAGCTGCTGCTTAACCATCTGCAGATCTACTGCGCAGAACGCTGCCATATGCGTTGTGGTGGTGTCGGTTAACCCACAGGGATTGATACGGGAAAAGGGCTCCAAGTCCATATCGACGTTTAAGCTCAGGCCATGGTAACTGCAGCCTCGTCGAACCCTCAGACCAAGCTGGGCAATTTTTTGCGCGTTTACATACACCCCCGGTGCCCTGTCGCGCAGCTGGCTAACGATGCCGTAAGTCTTCAACAGGTGTTGTATCGAATGTTCGATACCGCAAACCAAGTCGCGCACGCCAAGTTTATGGCGACGCAAATCCAGAAGTAGATATGCGGTAATTTGTCCGGGACCGTGGTAGGTCACCTGCCCGCCACGATCCGACTGGATAACAGGAATGCTGCCGGGAGCCAGCAGATGCTCTGCCTTGCCCGCCTGACCTTGGGTGAATACCGGCTGATGCTCGGTCAGCCAGATCTCGTCTTGGCTCTTCTCATCGCGATCATGAGTAAATCCTTGCATGGCTTCCAAGACTGTCGAATATTCCGACACGTCAAGGTCTCGAACCTGAACCGTAAATTGTTGGGGGTCGACATCCGGCATGATGAGCAAGTCCTGCTTCGTCGCTGGTTTACTAGAGAATAATACGAACCGCCTGATGCGCCAGCAGCTCTCGATAGAGTGCTTTCAAGTGATCCTCGCCCTCTGCCCAAAGGTTGACGCGTAACGATACAAACTTATCGCCACGACTCGCCCGACTGTTGATGTCATCTGGGGAGACCTTGGATGAGTGACTGCGCACAATCTCGATCACTTGGGCGATATGCCCATCCCCCGTCGCTACAATTATTTTGATTGGGTAACGACAGGGAAACTCAATCAGCGGCCCTTCATTCATCGGCGGAGGATTGGTTGAACATCAAATAGATATAGTCCCCGAACTGCGCAAACCACCCTGATTCTTCGACATCGATTTGGGCGACGACATCCCCGGTGTAGATAACCTCGTCGCCAAGTCTGAGTTCGATGGAGCCCAGCACGTCTCCTTTGCCGATGGGCGCTTCAAAATACCCAGGCACGGTGATGGAGGCGTCAATGTCTTGATAGTAACCCTTGGGAAAGGTAACGATAACGTCTTCGGCTACTCCCAGCGGCAAAGCCTCCACCTCACCGTAATAAATAGGTTGCTCCTGCAGGCTCGTTCCGGGCTCATAAAGTGTTTTTGTCTCGTAGTTGCGGAACCCGTAGGACAAGAGCTTTTGGCTCTCCCGCATACGCGCCTCGTC
>JADHNQ010000088.1 GCA_016779425.1 Pseudomonadales bacterium
GAAATGATGTCCACCGGGGCGCCTACGGCTTCTTCAACCACGTGAATATAGCGACGAGCCGCTGCGGGCAAATCCTTGATCGCACGGATACCAAGCGTGGTGTCTTGCCAACCCTCTACCTCTTCGTAGATTGGTGTAACTCCTTCGTAAAATTCGCTGCCCACGTTGGGCCCGCTTTGACTGCTGCCATCACTGCCAGCGCTGTCGTAACCCACACAAATCTTGATGGTCTCTAGGCCATCGAGCACATCGAGTTTGGTCAGACACAGACCCGAGATACTGTTGACCTGCACTGCCTGACGCAGCGCAACTGCGTCGAACCAACCGCAGCGCCGCGGCCTTCCCGTGGTGGAGCCAAATTCACGTCCCCGTTCCGCCAAACCCGCACCAACGTCATCAAATAGTTCAGTAGGAAAGGGGCCAGAGCCGACGCGGGTAGCATAGGCCTTCGTAATTCCCAGCACGTAGTCCAAATAGCGCGGACCGAATCCCGTACCCACTGCGGTTCCTCCAGCGGTGGTATTGGAGGAGGTCACATAGGGATAGGTACCCAAATCGACGTCGAGCATTGCACCCTGGGCGCCCTCGAAGAGAATATTTTTCCCTTCATCGCGCAACGCGTGTAGCAAGGGCACCACGTCTACGGTCATGGCTTTCATCTGCTCCGCGATCGATGCGCATTCTTCGAGAGTCTTGGCAAAGTCGAGGGCGGGCTTTTTGTAGTACTGGGTCAGCATGAAGTTGTGGTACTCCATAACCTCTGCAAGCCGATCCGAAAACGTCTGCCAATAAAACATGTCACCCAGGCGCAGACCGCGCCGAGCCGCTTTGTCCTCATAGGCAGGCCCGATGCCGCGGCCTGTTGTGCCGATTTTTTTCCTGCCCCGGGCCTCTTCTCGCGCCAAATCCAGTTCGACGTGATAGGGCAAGATGAGTGGACAGGCAGGCGATATCTTCAGGCGCTCGCGCACGGGTACGCCGCGTCCCTCTAAGGTATCGATCTCTTTGAGCAATTCGTGAGGTTCGAGCACAACACCATTACCGATCACGCATTGCACCCCGTCGTGCAAGATGCCAGAGGGTATAACATGAAGTACGGTTTTCACTCCGTCGATCACCAGTGTATGCCCCGCGTTATGGCCGCCCTGGAATCGAACCACAGCGTCGACTTGATCTGTGAGGAGATCGACGATCTTGCCCTTTCCCTCGTCGCCCCACTGGGTGCCAATAACGACTACATTGCGACCCATGCTTTTCCTTCCACTTTTTTATATCCCCATTTTCCCCAGGCACCGCGCCCGTTCTATCACCGTGTTTAGCGCACACGCACTCGTCCACGACGCGCGTATGTCCGCGCTTTCGGGTTGGCTGTTGAATTACTGTTCGTTCGACGCCGTGCTATCGGACTGCACTTGCCATCCATCTTGACCGTGCACAAGCGTGCCGATGCAATCATGTGGCGGTTGCTCGTTTTGGGCAACCGCCACGATTACGCGATGTCCCTCGCCTCGCAGCCTGCTGACCAGCTCAGTCAGCTCTGCATCAGATGCATCAGCGGTATAGGGCGCAAAATAGGCACCTTGCCCCTGGAGTGAACTGTCCATCAACTGCTTCAGATTCAGATCAAAACCTGTCGCCGCTCGGCCACGACCAAATATGTCTCCAACGCCATCGTAGCGACCTCCCTGGGCCAACGCGCTGCCATGCTGCGGATGATAGACGGCGAAGACAGGGCCGTTGTGATAGCCGTATCCAGAAAGCTCAGAGACGTCGATACGCAAATCCACTTGGGGATAGCGCGCCTTGATCATTGCGGCCAGATCTTTGAGTTCATCAAGTGCCGCTCGTACGCTTTCTGACGCGCTATGTAAAACCTTTCCTGCCAATTCTAAAACGCTGCTGTCGCCCATCAAATCTGGCAGCGCGATCAACATCGCCGCCGTAGGCGAATCATCAAGCAAGGCGCGAATATCGCTAGCGCCCTTACGCTGGATGCAGCCAAAAAGCTCGCCTTGGCGCGCCTCATCTAGCCGGCCCTCGGCGAGCAGATGCTCAACCAGGCCAAGGTAAATGCCCATGTGCCCCAGCAGCAATACCGGAGCGTGCATGTTTGCGACCTTGAGTCCTTCAAGCATCAAGCCGA
Organism: Pseudomonadales bacterium; assembly: GCA_016779425.1. GTDB lineage: Bacteria > Pseudomonadota > Gammaproteobacteria > Pseudomonadales > Azotimanducaceae > UBA4421. The sequence goes on from JADHNQ010000088.1 coordinate 2,144, forward strand.
TGACTTCGGCATCGGCGGCGACACCGCTGGCTCCAAACATTTCCGCACCGGCTTTAAGAGGTACTCTGGATGTCTGGTTGCCCTGTGGTTTAGCAAATACGACGGGGCCGGCGTAGCAATAGCGCTGCACGTTATCGCTGCGCAGACTGTGTGCATCAACTCGCACCGCTTGGGAGGTCATATCTGCCCGCACACCCAATTGACGGCCACTGTACTGATCGACCACTTTAAGTGTTTGCAGGTCGAGGTCTTCGCCGCTACCCACCAGTAGTGCATCGAGGTATTCGATCACCGGTGGTTCCAGGTAGTCGTAACCCCACCGGTTGAATACATCCAGTACCCTGCGCCGTAATTGCTCTAGCTGCCAAGCCTGGGGCGGCAGGACTTCATCCACCCCCTTGGGCAAACGCCAATAGGTCATCGATCTACCGCCGACGTTATCGGACGAATATTGCGACGATCACTTCGCGGTTCCGCTTTCAAGGTACTTAAAGAAGTCGCTGCCAGGATCGAGTACCAGAAGGTCGCCCTTATCCTTAAACACTTCGCCGTAGGCGTTGATGCTTCTATAAAAGCCGTAGAACTCAGGATCCTGACTATAAGCGCTCGCATAGATTTCTGCCGCCTTGGCATCTCCATCACCGCGCAGGCGTTCGCTCTCACGATACGCTTCTGCCTCAATGACTACCGAATCACGATCGGCCTTGGCACGAATTGCTAACGCCTGTTCTTGTCCCTCGGCTCGATATTGCCGTGCTTCGATTTCACGCTCTGAGTTCATACGCTCATACACCGTGGTGGAAACCTCTGACGGTAAATCGATTTTCTTTACCCGCACGTCTACGACTTCGAGTCCCACAGATTCGCGCATTACCGTATCCAAGTCTTTGCGCAGCTCCGCCATCAATTGATCACGCTGACCAGAAATAACCTCATACATTTCCCGACGGCTGATCTGGTTACGCAGGCCTTCATTTACGCGCTCAGACAGCAGGCGCTGTGCACGTCGCTCATCAAACGATGTGCCTGTATAGAAGCGTTCGATATCTGCGACCCGCCACTTCACGAAGGAATCTACGATCAGCGGCTTCTTTTCCAGGGTGTAATACGTCTCGCCCTGGGAATCTAGCGTCAGTACACGAGCCTCAAACTTTTTAACTTCCTGAGCGATCGGCAGCTTGAAATGCAGACCGGGCTCAATCTCTGCGTCAATGATGTTACCGAACTCGAGCAAGATTGCTTTTTCGGTTTCCTTTACGCTATAGGCCGACTGATTCAGCAGACCTACACCAATCAGCAAAAATGCTGCAACAAGAAACGTTTTCATCGGCATTTTTTCATTCTCCTACATTCGCTCTTAGCGTTTATCGCTAAGGCGATCTATTGGTTTGGTCGGCCACGAGTGGTATTTGTGCGGCTGGCGCCAAGGTCACGACGCAGCTGCTCTACCTCTCGGCGCAGGTTTTGAACATCCGTAGCGCCATTGACCGTCGTGGTTGTCTGCCCGAGCTTGTCCAGGGGCAGGTACATCATATTGTTGCCACCTTCCACGTCGATCATGACTTTACTGGAGTTCTTGAACACATTTTCCATGGCGTCAATGTACAGGCGATCCCGAGTTACCTGCTTAGCTTGTGAATATTCCACTAGCAACTTTTCAAAGCGTTGGGCCTCACCCTCTGAGCGAGCCACTACCCGATCTCGATAACCCTGAGCTTCCTCCAGCTGGCGCTGGGCTCGGCCCCGCGCCTCAGGTACGACCTGTTGGGCATAGGCGGTCGCCTGGTTAATAAATTTTTGCTGGTCCTCCTTGGCCTTTTGCACGTCGTTAAAGGCATCTTGAACCTGGATGGGTGGCGCACTGCGGTCGATGTTCACCTTGGTAACATCAATACCGGCGCCATAGCTTTGCAGGTACTGCTGCAGCCGTGCCTGCACCTCAATCGCGATAGCCTCTCGGCCGTCTGTAATCACCTCGTCCATGCTCGCAGACCCGACCACGTGGCGCAGCGCACTCTCTGTCGCCTGTGCCAAGCTATCACGTGGCTCACGAACGTTGATCACAAAATTTGAGGCGCTGTCGATTACCCACTGCACGGTGAGGCTCACGTCAACGATATTCTCGTCTTCGGTCAGCATCAGCGCTTGATGGCTGTGCGACTGAACTTGGGTAACGTTAACGAGGTTTTTTTCGTCAATAATCGGCGGATTCCAGTGCAGTCCCGGCCCTACTTCTTCGGGCAGCACTTGCCCAAATCGAAAGATGACGCCGCGCTCTTGTTCGTCCACTTGGTAAACACCAGCCGCCGCATAAAGGCCAAGCGCCAGAACCACAAATAGGCTGATTGAACCACCTGATAGCCTGCTACCAGACCCGTCTTTGTCACCGCCGCCACCGCCGCCAAACATGCCTGACAGTTGGCCTTGGAGTTTGCGGATCGCTTCGTCAAGATCTGGCGGTCCGTCATTTTTGTTGCCGCGATTTCCCCAGGGGTCTTTATCACCACCACCGGATTCATTCCACGCCATAGGTTTACTCCGAAAGTTAATTCAATAGTTAGGACGACTCACAGCCTTAAAGCATGCACCCTTTACCGTAGAGTGCGCGTGAGTTCGCATAGCTGACTTAGCCATTGTAGTGCTTGTCATACATTCTTTGTTGGTTTTTCGGCTTGTCGCCATGTTTCTGATGAGTCAGTGCGCGGTCTCGACATGCACCCGTCGTTGACGCATTTGACCCAGAAGTTTGTCGTCTGCTTGTACTGTAAGCCTCACGCTACCATCTGTCAGCATTGTTTCGTCAAGCACTGCACCGGATTGATACAGCCAGGCGCGATTCCTGCCGTCCTTCGGGCTGAGCACCACTTGGTGCGGTGCCACAACCCCGAGTGCTGTACCGATACTGTCCAGCAATTGAGTAATACCCTGACCGGTCAGTGCTGACACCAAGGTCGTATTGCCGAGCATGGTGCGCTGTTCCGCGTCCATTAAGTCCACCTTGTTGACGACAATCAGGGCCGGCACTTCTCCGGCTCCGATTTCACCCAGCACGGCCTGTACTTGTTCAATACGATCCTCACGCAAGGGGTCTGAGCCATCTACCACATGGAGTAACAGGTCAGAGTGTACGACCTCTTCCAGAGTGGCCTTGAAGGCCTCTACTAGGGCATGAGGTAGAGCGCTTACAAAGCCGACGGTATCCGTCATCACCACATTGCCGGCCCCAGGCACCTCGATCTTACGTGTGGTCGGATCCAGCGTGGCAAACAGCAAATCTTGCGCAAAAACTTCGGCTTGAGTGATGGCATTAAACAACGTGCTCTTGCCCGCATTCGTATAGCCTACAAGCGACACGGTGGGCGTACCCTGGCGGTTTCGGCTGCGTCTATTTTGCCGGCGGCGGCGGGCAACATCCTGCAGCTTTTGTTCCGTCGCCTTTACCCGAGCAGATAACATACGCTGATCCAGCTCGATCTGCTTTTCGCCGGCTCCGCGCATTCCAATACCGCCCTTTTGTCGGTCAAGGTGCGTCCAGCCTCTCACCAGTCTCGTTTGCGCATGCTTAAGCTGGGCAAGCTCGACCTGTAGCTGGCCTTCGTGACTGCGGGCACGCTCAGCAAATATCGTCAGAATCAATTCCGTCCGCGTGATCATTCGGCAATTCAGCGCTTGCTCAAGATTACGCTGCTGACCCGGAGATAAATCGTGATTGATCAAGATCAATGACGCATCAGCCCACTGCAGTACGGCTTTGAGATCGTCCACCTTGCCACTGCCCACGAACCAACGCGGATGCGGTGTGCTGCGCTTAGCGCTGGCAAGGTGCACCACATCGATTTGCGCCGAGCGCGCCAGTTCGGCGAACTCGCCTTGGTCTGGATTATCTTTACCGTGCAGTTCGACGTGCAAAAGCACGGCCTTGTCGCCGGATTCTGGTCGCTCAAACAGCATGGTTAGTGGCGTTAACGCTCGTCTTCATCAGACCACAGTGCTATCGATCCCGCATTTTTCAAGGGGATCGATGCCAGACTGATTTTGGGGTTTCCCGCTCAGCGGTGCCGTGACGGCCTCGCCCGTCATCGACGAGCACCCGGCTAGGGGAAGGCTACTGCAGGTCGCTGTCGCTGATCGCTACGTTGCGTGCGGGCACTACTGTTGAGATACCGTGCTTGTAGACAATCTGACTCACCGTATTCTTCAGCAGAATCACAAATTGATCGAAGGACTCAATTTGCCCCTGCAGCTTTATTCCATTAACGAGGAATATCGAAACGGGTACTTTTTCGCGGCGTAGCGCGTTGAGAAAGGGGTCTTGTAGGCCGTGGCCCTTGGATACGTTGTTAGAACTCATGTTTTTCTTCTTGCATTTATTTATCCGATTCTCGCGCTTGCTATCGGTCACAGAGCGGGGGGCACACTGGGGCTCTTCAAGCGTTGTCATTGGTCGCGGTCAATGCCGCTGGCTAATGGTTGGAATTCACTAAATCATGCTGCTGCTGAACAGTTCACCCTGAGATGAGATCAGATTTTAGTGAGCACCTAACTTCAAAGCGGGCGTGAGTATACTGTGAAGTTTGTCTTTTTGGACAGTTTTGTTTGAAATGTCTAATGCGAATTTATGCGCTGCGTCACATAAGTCAAAATTACCTATGCCGAGCGCCTTTCGGCCTTATCGCTTCAAAATAGCCTGGATCGTTTGATCTGGAGTGTCAGCGACCACCTCCAAGGCATCTGGCCATCGTCGAAGCCATGTTATTTGACGCTTAGCCAGCTGCCGTGTGGCAGCGATACCTTGTTCTATAAAGGTCGCTTCGTCGGTTTCCTCAATCAGGTGTCCCCAAGCCTGCCGATAACCCACCGCCCGCATGGAGGACATGTCCCTGGTGAGATCGCCGCGGTTCATTAGGGCCTGAACCTCATCAAGAAACCCCTCACCTAACATCTGTCTAAATCTGGCAGCAATGCGCCGATGTAATTGATCACGCTGCAGGGGGAGCATTACGACGCTTGCATGACGCAGCCCAGTGCGCTCAAACAGCGTGCCCGTAGCGTTGTCGCGCCACTGCGCAGACATTGGCTGTCCCGTGGCGCGCACAACGGCCAGGGCCCGCAGCAGCCGCTGATGATTATTCGGGTGAATACTCCCGGCAGCTTCTGGATCTTGCTGAGCTAACTCGTCATGCAACGTCTGGGCGCTGCGCTCCGCCAGTTCCCGCTCCAGTTCCCGACGCAGGGCAATGTCGGTGGTAGGCAGATCCGCAATGCCCTCAAGCAGGCATTTCAGATACATCATCGTGCCGCCTACGACAATCGGCTTTTTTTTCGCTTCGATCGCACGAGCAATCTCCGCATCAGCGTCCGCCACAAAATCCGCTGCAGAGTAGGTTTCGCTGGGATCACGAATGTCGATCAGCGCGTGTGGATAGCGCTGTTGCTCCTGCTGGGTCGGTTTGGCGGTGCCGATATCCATGCCACGGTAGATCAGAGCGGAATCTGCGCTGATCAACTGGGTGCGTTCCCTCCCGCCGAGGGCGTCCTGCACGGCCATGGCGACTGCAGTTTTACCAATGGCCGTTGGCCCGCAGATAACAAGCACCGAACCCGGATCGGTCAGGTTGTCTGGCACCACGCCGGCTACTGTCCGCGCAAAAACAGACGATCGAGCTCTGCCATGCTGCGCTGCACAAATGTTGGTCGACCGTGATTGCACAGCCCAGCGTTTTCTGTCACCTCCATAGAGCGCAGCAGGGCATTCATCTCGGTGACAGTGAGTTGACGGTTAGCGCGCACTGAACCACGACACGCCAAGGTAGCCAGCACGTCGAAGTTGCTGCGGGCTAGGCTATCGCTGGTACCAAATTCCATCAGCTCTGCCAGCAGGTCCTGCACCATTTTCTGAATATCGGCTTTTGCCAACAGCACTGGCACCTCGCGAACGACCACACTGGCCTGACC
>JADHNQ010000089.1 GCA_016779425.1 Pseudomonadales bacterium
GCAGCACCACGTACCCCTGCTCGGCAAATTCAGCCTGCAGCTGGTCGAGCTGAGCGTCACTTAGATTGATTGGTTGCGAGGCCATTGACTTGGATACGTGCAAGAATCAGTGCGCGGACAGATTTTTTTGCAGCAATGGATCACCGTTGACAGTGATCTTTAGCTCACCGCTGTCTGCCCAGTAGCGTGCCTCAATGTAGTGGTGTTCTTCCCATTCCAGTTCGACATTGGTCCACACATATTGGGGCTGTTTGTCCGACGCATCGCGGCGTTTGCGCAGGCAGCCGTCCAGCCAAAGCTCGATCGCTCCATCGTCCGTGAGAATAAGTTGAAAGGTTTTGTGTCGGTGATTAAAGGTCAATGTCTGAGACACATTGGGCTCCTGCTGCAAACGGCTCTCTAGGCCCTTAGCATAGCAGTGCGATCTTCGCCGTCGCGGTGAATTTTCTTAACAACTGGTGTTTTTCTACCCGTAGTATTCGTTGCTGATTATTCGGTATAGGAAGGTACATGGCTGAGTTATCCGAAGAGCATGCGACATTTGCGAAGGTGCTGAAATCTCGGGAGGTCATCGCCCTCGGCTTTGGCGCCATGATCGGCTGGAGCTGGGTGCTGATGACCGGCGTCTGGCTGACCAACGCAGGCACTCTGGGCACCTTGATCGCCTTCGCCGTGGGCGGCTTCGCCGTCGCACTAATCGGCCTAACCTATAGCGAACTGGCGTCTGCCATGCCCAAGGCAGGTGGAGAGCATGTTTATACACAGCGTGCACTTGGCCATCGCTGGTCGTTCGCCTGCACTTGGGCGCTGCTATTTTCCTATGTGAACGTGTGTTTGTTTGAGGCGGTGGCGCTACCGAGCGCCGTCGAGTACCTGTTCCCGGACATTCGCATGGGCACGCTTTGGACTTTCGTCGGCAGCGACGTGGACTTGGGCTTCGTGCTTGTTGGATCCAGCGCTGCGGCCCTGGTGACCTGGGCTAATGTCCTGGGTATTCGAACCGCGGCCATTTTGCAAAGCATTGTCACCGTGCTTATCGTGATTTCCGGTGTGCTGCTCATCAGCGGCGCAGCTCTATTCGGTGACTTTGAGAACGCCAAACCGCTGATCGCCACGCCAGCCACGGGCATTCTCTCGGTGCTCATTATGGTACCCGCGCTCCTGGTGGGTTTTGACGTCATCCCTCAGTCTGCGGAAGAAATCGACCTGCCGCCAAATAGAATTGGCAAACTGCTGGTCATCAGCGTCGGTTGTGCCGTGGCCTGGTATGTACTGATCGCATTCGCGGTGGGCCTGGGACTGAACGCTGAGCAACAGGCTTCGACCACCATGGCAACCGCCGACGCGGCCCAGTCGCTTTGGCAGCATCCGTGGGCAGGCGCGCTGCTGGTCCTGGGCGGTATTGGCGGCATCATGACCAGCTGGAACGCCTTTGTCGTAGGGGGCTCACGCGTGCTCTACGCCCTGGCCAAGTCAAACCATGTGCCCGCTGTCTTTGCACGCCTGCACCCCAAGTACAAAACACCCTACGTGGGTATTGCCGCCATCGGGGTGCTGAGCATGATCGCGCCACTGTTCGGCAAAACTATTTTGGTCTGGTTGATCAACAGCGGCAGCTTCGCCACCACCGTCGCCTTTTTGTTTGTAGCGATCTCGTTTCTCGTGCTGCGCAGAACAGAACCCGACATGCCTCGTCCATTTAAAGTCAGTCACCCGCGTTTAGTGGGCTATGGGGCGGTGATTTTATCCCTGGGTTTGCTCAGCGCCTTTCTACCCTGGAGCAGCAGTTCTCTGCAGTGGCCCGAAGAATGGTTGACCATCGTGGTGTGGAGCTGTTTGGGTCTGGTGCTGCTTGCACGCTACGAGTTCCTGAAGACGCGCAGCTAATCAAACAGCCCCATTTGCCCCGCCTCAGCGCCGGACGTTGGAGGGCGGAACAGATCTGTGCGCAGAGGTGCTCGCTCATGATCAAAACCTACCTTGCGTGAGGCGATGGCAAAGCGCTGACTGAGCAGGTCGGCAAACACCCCGGTACCGCGCATGCGTACAGACCACTGCGCGCGGCCCTCGGGTTTTTGGTGATGAGCATCCAGTACGTTCATCACTTTGCGCTGACGTTCCGGATAATGATTTTGCAGCCACTCCTCGAAAATCGGCCTGACCTCTCTGGGCAAGCGCAGCAATATGTAGGCACCCCATCTGGCACCGGCTTGATGCGCGGTGCTAACCAAGGCCTCCAGCTCATGATCGTTCACATAGGGAATCATTGGCGCAAACATGGCCCCCGTGGGCACGCCTGCCTCGGACAGTTCTCGAATGATACGAAGCCGCGCGCTGGGGCTGGCCGTGCGCGGTTCAAGCTGCTGTTTGAGCGACTTACTGAGCGTGGTGAGACTGACGCTCACATGCACCAGATTGTGTTTTGCCAGCTCTGTCAAAAGATCTAAATCTCGCAATATCAGTACACCCTTGGTGACGATACTGACCGGATGCCGGGTTTGCAGGGCTAGCTCTAAAACAGTTCGTGTGATGCGATGCTCGCGCTCAATCGGCTGATAAGGGTCGGTGTTGGTGCCCATGGCGATGGGACTGATCCGATAGCCGGGCCTCGCCAGTTCGCGCAGTAAGTGCTCGCGCACATTGGTTTTGTAAAAAATATGGGTCTCGAAGTCGAGACCCGGTGAAAGGTCAAGATAGGCGTGAGTGGGCCTTGCGAAACAATAGATACAGCCATGCTCGCAGCCCTTGTAGGGGTTTATCGACTGTTCAAAGGGGATATCCGGCGAGCGATTGGTTGTGATCAGCCGCTTGGTGAGATCGGGCTTCACCTGCACCTTGGTGCTGCGCGCCTGCCAGTGCTCCAGAATATCTAAGCCGTCACCCCAATCATCGCTTTGGGGCTCAACAACCGCAGCCAAAAACCGGCTGGGGTGATTGGTCACCGCACCTCGTCCCCGGGTCGGCTTGCTGGGTTTGATGGGTAGGTCGGACATGAATCTCTTTGAAGTACTGTTTTTATATACAGTATTCGACCAACCGTTCTTTGTCTATGTCAGCGTCAGCACCATGAACAAATTACTGCGCTCGTAGCGCTCGTCCTGGGCCGCAGGTTGGGCAACGAAGCCTGCATCGCGATATACGGTGAGGGCAGGCGTCAAAATGTCATTAGTCGACAGCACCACCTCGTTAGCACCCCGGTCCCTCGCAAAGTCGATGGCGTGGGCCAGTAGACCCTTGCCCAATCCACGACCTTGCAAACTGGGATCAACCGCCATTTTTGCCAGCTCAAATCGTGCCACGCCGCCGCTGGCATGAAATGCCTTGGGCACCATGGCCGCGGTACCTACGACCTGCTCGTCTATCAGCAAAAAGAATATCTCACCACCGGGCTCGATGGCGTAGGCCTCCGGATGATCGAGCGCCGCGCGGTCTTCGTCTTCGATACGAAAGTAGTGTTCGATCCATTGGTAGTTGAGCCGCGCAAAGTCTTCTGCATAGTCAGGGCTGTATCCTGTGATGCGCACCGCAACTCCTTTGTTTAGCCCCACCTTTAAATCGCCCCGCGTAACTCACCCCGTGCTAGTGGGTTGGCGGTACAGCCTCTGCCAGCCAGCGCAAGACCGCTGGGTTTTCCTCCTGGGGATAGGTATGCGACAGGTTTTCGATCTCGCGATACACCACCTTTGCGCCGGCGGCGCTCAATGCTGTGTTGGCCTCTTGAGCCACGCTCACGGGAAACATCCAGTCCAGGGCGCCATGCATCAGGTAGATCGGCAGGCCTTGCGCCCTTGCTGGGTCGACTACCTCCATCAACATGGGATGGAAAGAAGCCGAACAGGGTGCGAGGTGAGTAAAGGGCGAGTCCGACTGCAGCCCGCAAACGTAGCTAAACGTGCCACCATCGGACATACCGGTAAGCAAAATGCGTTCTGGGTCGATACTCCAGTGTTCTTGTGCGTAGGCCACGAGACCATGCAGGCGCTGACTGTCGGCTTCTGGGCTCATTAATGACCAGGTGCGCTCTGACGAGGTTGGCGCAATCAAAATGCACGGATTGGAGCGCACTGCTCGCAGCCATGACCACAAGAATTGCCGCCCGTGACCACTGCCCCCATGCAGCGCTACCACCAAGGGCAGTGTTTCTCCCTGATAATATTCCGGCACATAGACCGAAAATCCGCCTCGTTGGTCTGAAGCGTTATCTGCATGCATGACGCCCACATTCGGTTGTTCTGGGTCCGCCTCCATCAGCTTGCGCTGAAGCTCTTCATCCTCGCGTACGTCGGCTTCAAGATAGAAACGGTTCACTGGCGGCAACATGGCCGCCAGAGGATAGGCAGCAGCATAGGCCTGAGTCGTCAATCTCATGGCGCGGTAGGCGGCCATGGGCGGTTCCGCCTGATCCATTGCCGAGGCGAAGCCGTCAAAGGCGCGTAGCGCAAGGGTAGTCGCCATGTTGGCGTGCAGGGTGAAGGCCTCAAGGTGCTCTGGCCACTGGACCTGGGTAAATACCTGCCGGCCCTCTTCTAGGGGATCTCGATAGGGGGCTATGGCGCTGACGACTTCTTGCAAGGCTGGCGGATGCATCAACCGGCCCGCCTGATTTAGCGCATCCAGGGCATGCAGCAGCGGCAAAATTAACGCTGTGGTCGCTTCCAACAGTTCATCGGTATCACTCAAGGCGCTGTCTCTTAGTTTTCTTTCAGTTTACAAGGCATCCCCGCTGTCACAAGGGCAGCCTGATAAGATCTTGTAGATCCAGCGATTGTGCGGCAACCGAGATCTTCACAGGCTCTGCACGCCTTGAGACGCATGCTTTCGCGGCTCAAGCCGTCTTGGGCATTCCGAACTTTTGTGCAGGCACGCTATGAATCAAATCACCTCCGACGCTGGAACCAACCAAGCCCCTTACTATCTGCCCATTGCCGATGAGGTCGAGGTATTTCAAGCAGCCTATGCCTCGCGTCTGCCGGTACTGCTGAAGGGGCCAACGGGTTGCGGGAAGACGCGCTTTGTAGAACACATGAGTTGGCATCTGGACAGCGCGCGGGCGGACGATGAACGTCCCGAGATACCCCTGCTGACCGTGTCCTGCCACGAGGATCTCACCGCGACGGACATGGTGGGGCGTTATCTGCTCAAGGGCGATGAGACGGTCTGGTCCGACGGTCCTCTGACCCGGGCCGTGCGCACCGGCGCCATCTGTTATCTCGATGAGATTGTCGAGGCACGCAAGGATACGACGGTGCTCATTCACTCTCTCACAGATCACAGGCGCATTTTGCCCATCGACAAAACCGGGGAATTACTCGATGCCCATCCGGATTTTCTGCTGGTGATCTCCTACAACCCGGGCTATCAAAGTGTCCTCAAAGACCTCAAGCCAAGCACCCGGCAGCGGTTCGTCAGTCTGGATTTTGACTACCCAGATGTTGAGACCGAAACCCAGATCATCCAGCACGAGTCCGGGGTCGAAGAAAGTACCGCCGAGCGGCTGGCGGTAATTGGCGAACGGGTACGCAACCTTAAACAACATGGCTTCGAGGAGGGCGTAAGCACGCGTCTGCTGATTTACACTGGTGAGCTGATCGCTGCGGGTATTGCGCCAAGGCGGGCAGCCACTGCGTCGATCATCAGCGCCATTTCCGATGACGCCAGTGTGCAGGAAGCCGTTGCTGACATCGTTGATGTGATCTTGCCCTAGGGCACCGAGTTCAGCGGCAGGGATTAGACCCATGACACCCGAGCTAGAGCCTGAGGCCATCGAACCCAGCATCGCACTGGCGGATGTTGAATCGTCCTTGGCACTGTTTGCCGAGGGCATCGCCGGGCGGTACCTGCATATTCGCAGCAACCAAGAATTTGCAGCCAACCCTAAGCTGACCCTTGAAGAATCCGGCGGCCAAAACAGCGACACCCTCTTTCTACCCGAGTCCGTTGCCACAACCCACGCCTCTACCTACCGCGTGCTTGCCATGGAGCAGATCGGGCTGCGCGAGTGCGACACCCTAAGCTTTCGTATGGAGACCGCTGTCGAGCAGATACCCAGCCTGCTGCAGCGCTTTCAGCCCGACCCCAACGCCGGACCAAGGGTTGGGGACTACCGCCTGCTTTTCACCAGTTTTTCTCAGCCTGCCCTGGCGGAGGATTTGTTTCTGCTTTTTGAAGAGACCCGTATCCAAGCCCACCTGCAGCGCGCATACCCAGGACTGACCAAACATCTTCAGGCCTATCATGGGTACCTGCTGGAGTCGCAGGTTCCCGCAGATCTGCTGGAACAGGGCAAACGCTGGCGTATGGGCGAGCCGCGCAAGCTATCCGACAGTGGACTGCAGCGAACGCTATACGAAGCGATTGCCGAGCACCGCGAGAACGCTGCCACGGTTTACGACAGCGTCACGGCTCTGTGTGAACACTATGAGGCTGTATTGGCCCACTACAAACTTGAAGAAAGCAGCTACCGCGAAACTGACGAATCGCTCGTTGACTGGCTCAACCGAGAGCAGCGCGTCGAGGAATGGGAAGAAGAGCTGGAAGATATTAACGAGCAGCTCAGCCAGTCCATGGCCATGGAAATACCTACAGGTCAGGAAGAGGAAGCCGTGTACGGCGATGCGGGTGACGGCAGCCAACGGCAGATTGATTTAGACATTAAGGAACTGAAGGACGAGCGCGACACGCTCAAGCGTCGCGTCGATATGGAGCGTTCGGCGGTTGCCCACGCCCTGGGTAAGAGCCAAGGCGATGCACGAAGTTTTCGCTACGACGAGTGGGACTACCTCAATCGCACCTATTTGCGCGCATGGTGCCGGGTTTTCGAGCAGCCTCTGGGAACTGATGGCGAGGACGATATCGCGCCCCTTAAGGCAGTGATCCGCGCCTATCAAAACACGGTGCAGCGCCAACTTGAACAAATACGGCCAACGGGCCTGGAGCGCATTCGCCGGGTGCAAGACGGTGACGAACTGGATTTGAACGCGGTGATTGAAGCGCGACAGGATATACGCGCCGGTCAGAGTGCGGACGAGCGCGTGTATTCGCGCAAAGAGCGGGTACAGCGCGATGTGAGCGCGATTTTTTTGGTTGACCTTTCCGCCTCGACTGACGATCCCATTCATCCGCCGGAGCCGCGGGACTGGTCGAACTACGAGGAAGACGAGTCCGATACCCGGGCAGGCTGGTATGCGAGTTTTGATGAGATCGAAGAGGAGCCAGAGGAACCCGGACGCAAAATCATCGACCTTGAGCGCGAAGCAATGGTGGTGATGGCTGCGGCACTGGAAGCGCTGGGTGACAGCTACGGTATTTACGGGTTTTCCGGCTACAGCAAGGACAATGTCGAGCTTTTTATCGCCAAGGAACCCGATGACGCGTTCTCACACACGACGTTGAAGAGTATCGCGGCCATGGCTCCCAAGGGCTCTACCCGCATGGGGCCAGCCATACGTCACGCAACCCAGAAGCTAATGAATACAGGCAGCGCCATGAAGGTGCTCATGGTCATTAGTGACGGCTTCCCCCAAGACTGTGATTACGGCCCGGTGCGCGGCAACCATGATTACGGCGTGGAAGATACCGCCAAAGCCCTGCAGGAATCCCAGCAAAAGGGTATCGAAACTTTTTGTATGACCGTGGACAAATCCGGCCACGACTATTTAAAGCGGATGTGTCCGGACGAGCGCTATATGATCATTGAGGAAATGGAAGACCTGCCCAGCCAGCTCACCAAGGTCTATGCCGCTCTGACCGGGAAGTAGACTCCCACTCTTACTGCACCGACCAGATCAACAGCAGGACGAAAAGCATTACGAGGCCGATGATGAACATCGCCGTCGACCAGTCCCCGGGCTGTGCTTCCACGGGATTCTCGCGCCAACGCTTGACCATGGGCCACATGGCAAAAAGCATCATGCCGCAGGCCGCCAAGGCTAAAATCTGCATCCAATCCATCTGTATTCCCCTTTGAGCCTTTGCATTCCCCGACGAATTTCAGGCCAACTCAAAATAGCCGCCAATAAAAAACCCGGCGTGTCCCTTCCGCGAAGGTCCTTGCCGGGTTTCTAAACGAGCAAAGCTACC
>JADHNQ010000090.1 GCA_016779425.1 Pseudomonadales bacterium
ACATCTGCGCACGCTGCTCGAAATCTGCAGGAATCAGAGCCGGGCTGTCTGCACCGCCAATTCGTTCTGCAAGCGCAAGTTGCTCGATCCAAACATTCCTGGGGCGTTCGTCGTTATAGAACATTGTGGGCAAACTGGTTTGACTGGTGAGCTCAAAAAGCCGCCGCTGACGGTCCTCCCCAGTCTCCTTATCCACACCCATCATGGGGTGTTTGCGGCACACCACACCCATCGATGACAGGATCGCGTTTTAGAAAAACTTTGCATCGCGATGGATTCGTCAGCGTCAAGTCGACGTCTGGCTGCCTAAAGGTTACGAGCCAAACTCAGCCCATCGTTACCAGGTCATCGATATACATGATGGCCAAAGGTTGTTTCTAGCAGACACGTCTGCCTTTGCTGGCATCTTTGTTGCGCTCATTTCAGTGAGGTTTTCGTGATTTTTAGTGGGTGAATTCATCCCCGTGGTAACGGCACTACGGTTGTTTCGCATTGGCCACATCAGTACTTTGCGTCGGGCATCGTCGAAGGTTGAAGACAATGGAAACTCTGGCAGGCAAAACGGCATTTATCACTGGTGGTAGCACCGGCATCGGGCTCGGAATGGCAACCACATTTGCGCGCCATGATATGAATGTCGTCATTACCGACATCCGCGATGACGCTCTGACAAGTGCCGAACAGCATCTTAGACAGATCACCGAACGGGTACTTACTCTTAATGTCGACTCCACAGATCTTGACGCCTTAGCCAGCGCCGCCAAGGCCGTTGAGCGAACCTTTGGGCCCTTACATCTTTTGTGCAATAACGCCGGTGTAACGGGCGGTGCAAAGGTGCTGGACACACCTGAAGAACGATGGCGCATGACCCATGAAGTGAATTTCTGGGGACCGCATAATGGTATCAAGGTCTTCTTGCCGGGCATGCTCGAACATGGAGAAGACGCGCATATCGTTAACACTGCCTCATTCAGCGGTATCCACGGTCACGGTCATCAGTCTGGGTATGGCACAAGCAAATTCGCTCTCGTGGGATTGAGTGAATTTTTACGCAACGATTTGGCCGACACCAATGTGGGGGTCTCAGTGCTGTGTCCGCATGTGGTTGATACGCCGATCATCAAGGCCTTGAAAACAAGAGTGTCGGAAAATGTGGCCCAGATGATCGATGCTATGGCGGTCGCAGCCGAAACCGTTGGCTCACAAGTGGTGCGCGCCATCCTAGCCAACGAGTTTTACGTCTTCTGTGACGGTACCCAGACCCGAAAAATGCTCGAGGATCGTTGTCAAGACATGATGGCCGCGATGGATCGCCAGTTTCCCAAATCGCAATAACTCAGACTTACGACCGCCAAAACGCGTGATGCACACGGCAAGCCATAAAATCTGCCCAAGTGCTGCGGGCCAAGCTGCGCCAAGCCATCAAGGCAGCGCACTTGCATCGAGGGTCGTCAGCGTGTTTTGCCTGCCGAGCACATCTACCCTTGGGTATGAGGCATAACGCATGCAATACCGATCATTAGGCGGCTCCGGAATCGATGCTTCACGGGTGGGTTTGGGTACATGGCTGACTGGGGTGGAGGCCGATGAACGTGCATCGATCCGTGTGATTCATGCGGCCTTGGATGCCGGTATTACTTTGATTGATACCGCCCCCTCTTATGGCTGGGGGCGAGCCGAGGAGATCCTAGGTCGAGCGATTCGTGGTCGACGCGAGCAGGCCGTTATTGGCACCAAATGCGGCATTTGGTGGGCAGACGCGAGAGGCTCATTCAACGGTCAAAAGGAGGGCAGAGATACCTACATCTGCCTGCAGGCCGAAACCATGCGGCTAGAGGTTGAGGCTAGCCTCAAAAGACTCAACATTGAGGCCATCGACTTATTGCAAGTGCATAAGCCCGCAATTGAACCGCAGCTGACACCTATCGAGGAGACGATGGGCTGCTTGATGGACCTCAAGCGCGAGGGCAAGGTGCGTGCAATTGGTGTCTCGAACGTCACCATGGAGCAGCTTGGCTGCTATCAAACATATGGCAACCTCGATACCCAGCAGTGCCACTACAACATGCTGAACAGAGGGCCAGAACGCACCTTCCTGCCGTATTGCCACGGCCAAAACATTGCATCTCTTACTTACACATCTTTGGAGCAAGGGCTGCTAACCGGCAAGGTCACCCTAGATCGCGAGTTTGACCCAGAGGACTTTCGCCGCGATGTAGGTGAATGGATGCCTTGGTTTAAGCCGCAAAACTTGGCGCGACTATTATCGACTTTTACCGGCTGGCAAGAATTACTAGAGCACTATCAATGCTCCATTGCTCAGCTGGTGATCGCTTGGACGGCATTCGAGTCACGCGCAAGCCACGTTTTATGCGGTAGCCGCTCAGCACAACAGGCCCTGGAAAATGCAGCCGGTGGGGACATCGTTTTAAGTGATGCCGATGCCGCTCGGATTACGACTGACCTTGACCAACTCGGAGCGCCTAACTGATGGCTGATGCCTCACTGAATAGACGTCGCAAGCTTTCCGTGCGCACGAAAGTCTTGTTCGCATCGGGTGCGCTGCAAGAGGCGGTGGTCACTGCGGGGGGCATTGCTACCGTGCTCTTCTACAATCAATTGCTCGGGGTCTCGCCGGCACTGGTTGGAACGGCTTATCTAATCGCCAGTGCGTTTGATGCACTGTCAGATCCGCTCATAGGCGCTATCACAGACCGTTTTCGCAGCAAGTGGGGTCGTCGACACCCGTTCATGTTCGCTTCAGCGCTACCTATTGGCATCAGTTTTTATTTTCTTTATCAACCAGCGGATGGCCTGACAGAAACCGGCTACTTTATTTGGCTGTGCGTATTTTTGATTTTGTTGCGACTGTCGCAAACCCTCTACCTCATCCCGCACGATGCACTGGGCGCCGAACTTACCGACGACTATGAAGAGCGAACCTCGATCTTCGGTTATAACTGGGTGGCGACGTCGATTCTGACGATGGTCGTCTCGGCGATTTTTTTCACGGTGATCTTCCCCTCTACGCCCGAGTACGAAAATGGCTTACTGAATCAGGCTGGGTACTTTGTCCTTGCCGCCGTGGGTTCGGTCACCATCGTATTTTCCGTCTTGGTTTGCGCGTTCGGCACTCTCGAACAAATACCGTACTTGCACGACTTTGAAATCAGCAAAAAATTCACCTTTCCCAACTATTTTGCCCAACTTAAGGCCCTGGTTAAGAACGTCTCGTACCTATCGGCTTGTTTGAGCTTGCTTACCATCTATTCAGGACTTGGCATTCTCAGTGTGGTGGCAACATATGCCTACATCTACGTCTACGAGCTCTCCTCGGAAGCCATGTTCTGGGCAGGCGCAGCAAAATCGCCGGGAATTCTCGTTGCGTTGCCGCTTCTCGCCTATCTGTCAAAGTTTATGGAAAAGAAAGCGATTCTCATCATGTCGACGCTTGCGACATGCATCCTGATCTCGCTGCCGCACAATTTGAAAATGCTCGACTTATTCCCCGCTAACGATTCCGTTTTCCTGCTTTTCGCCTTGTTTGTTCCTATGTTGCTGGCCTACATGGTCTTTCCAATGTCCGCAATCATCATCGATTCACAGCTTGTCGATGTTGCCGATGACCACGAATTACGTATTGGTGAGCGCTCTGAGGGCGTCATCTTTTCGGTACGCAGCTTCGGCATAAAGGCCACTCAGGGCGTTGGCGGATTTCTCGCTGGCTTTGGTTTGGAATTCATTGGCTTCCCCGAAAATGCTGCAGTGGGCAACCTTGCACAAGAAACGGTTACCGGTTTGTTGTTTCTTAACGGGCCCGCGTACTTGATGATCTATTTGCTCGCGGTGTTATTTATGACGCTCTATGCCCTAGACAAGAAAACCCATGGCGAAATTCTTCAGCAGCTGGAGGCTAGGCGCAAACATCCCTAAGCAACCCTCGTGTTTTTGGGTCGGTAAAGGCTGGCGTTGGCGGGGTTTCAGGAGGGCCTGCAACTCGAGGATATGGGTCTGGTATGTCGAGCAAAGCACAGGAGGAAGATGTGGGACAGGTAAGCTGGTCTTGGGAAGCAGATGTCAAAGAGGGCAAATTAGCGAGTTTCAAAAACGACGTTGTTGTGCCATGGAATATCGTCGCGGCAGCCGACGCGGATACCCTGATCAATCGTTGGGTTGTCGATGAGTCGCTGTCTGCCGTGAAGGTCTATCAGCAATTTACCTCAGCGCAAGCCGCGTTCGCTCAGTTCGCGGTCAACGAAGGCTGGGGAAAGTTGGATGACTATCTGGAACCAACTGCCATGTATGTTTGTGGAGATTATGGCAAAGACTTGGACTTCCTTCGCGAGCATGGCGCGATATTCATGCTTGACCTATAGACCGACAGGTTTTTTTGCTCAGCATGTGGTTTTTTGATCAAATGGCGACGACCCGCAGCCAAGGCTAGGCTGGCTTTGGCAGAGCGTGTTCTTTGTTTCCTATGAATAGCCGCCGGGGCATATGGTGATTGATTTCCCGCACCCCTGAACACGATTTCGTTGTCCTCCATGTACGCCTTCCATCCGCTACTTACAGCCCTCGATCCAGTAAGCGTCGCTCTGCGATTTAATTAGGCGCCGACTAGCTTCATGCGTTTAGTTACGCGAAGTGCAGTAGCGGCGGTATGAGGCGGATGATGACGTCAAAGGCTTTGTCTTAAACGTTTAACGTTTGGGTAACCTGATCGTCATCTCTGCGCATCACTGTCATCTGCGAGTTAATTTTTTAATGCGAGGAAGTGTCGATTGAATGCTTCGCAGTGGTCTGATGAGCGCTCGACCCAGTCTCCACAAACCCTTTGGGTGCTATCGGACGGGCGGCCAGGGCATGAGAGTCAGTCAAAAGGGATCGTAGCCGCCTTAGAAATGCGTCGTCATGTTCAGGTGCACTGGATTGCGGTGACACTGCGCGGCGCGCTCTGGCGCTCGATCCTAAGAGCTGCTGCTCGATTGCTACCAGCCCAGTTGCTGCACCGGGTGTTACCATTTTCGTATCGATTAACCGATTGGCCGAATTGCCCTCCCACGATCGTCATTGGTTCAGGTGGCGATACCCTTTTTATGCTTGGAGCGCTCTCGGCCCTTCATCGCGTGCCCAGCGTTTTTAGCGGCACCACCAAACGCTATCCTCGAAAATTCCTCGATTGCGTTCTCACCGTTGTGCCCGACGCTGCCACAAACAATGTGGTCTTACCTCTGCCGCCGGCCGAGGTCCATGAATGCACTCGATCCAGCTCCGCAGGCCGAGCAGCAACGCTGACAGGCAGCGTCCTAATCGGCTGTGACGGTGCGGGCTGTGTTTTTGATGACGCGGATTGGCAGCGTCTCGCGGAGTGGATGGCCTCACAAGGCGCTAGTATGCGCTAGCAATTGAGTACCTCGCGGCGTACCGGGGTCAAGCACGAAGCGCAATTGCAGAAGATACTGCAGGCAAATGCTGTTGCGTTGGAGCGCGCTATTTGGTGGGCGGAAAAACCCGAGCGCGTGATGAAGGAACTTCTTTGCGACAGCGACTTCATCGTCTGTACGCAAGACAGTCTAAGCATGCTTGCAGAAGCGATGTACACGGGCAAAACTGTCTACAGCTTTGCGCCCGAGCAGTGTCATATGACTGACAACGATGCTGCCGCTGTGGTTAGTTACATGCAAAGAGGTTTTTTGAAACCCCTTAAGGAAGTGCAAAGCATAGTGGTCGAGCAGGAGCCAATGCCCCGGTCAAAGGCCGTCTATGTGCAAATAGATACCGCGGTTCGTGCAGCGCAAGAGCGCCGCCAACGAAGGCAGTCTGATTCGCTTGAACATGCAATGCGACAGTCCAGCCTCAACGATGTTAACCGGCCCGATCTCAGCCACGAACCTGCTGAGCACCTGGGCAACCACAAACACCGATGATTGACTCATAACAACCACCTACTGCCATGCCTGCTTGGGCAGCAATACCATGCAAATGCAGATGAACGGTTTGCCCATCGAAAAACAGGGCTACCGTTTTGAGCATTGCAGCGATTGTGGCCTAGCCTATGTCGCACCCATGCCCGAGGACGAGGCCATCCATGCGTTTTATCAGGACTACCACAAGAGCCACCAATACCAAGCAAAGCTGGCCTCCAAAATTAGGCGTGCTCGCAACCGAATACGACAGGCGACCGGAGACGCGGGCGAAATTTCGCTGCGCGCCAACTATCTCATAGCCTGCGATGGCGCGAACTCTCCGACCCGCAAAGCGTTGGGCGTTGGCTGGCGGGATCTTGGTTACGACCAAGATTGGCTGGTAGTCGACGTGGAGATGATCAGGCCCCACGCCTTGCCCAACGAGGTGCTACAGATATGCGATCCGGATCGTATTCATACCTTCATCGCCACCAAGGACCCCTACCGACGCTGGGAATTTCAGCTAAACGACGGCGAGAGCGCCGCCCATATGCTCAAGCACCAAACCATACATAGCCTGCTGGAAACCTGGACGCCGCGGGACTCTTACCGCATTCGGCGCGCGGCGGTGTATCAGTTTCATGCGGCCATAGCAGACCAATGGCAGCAAGGCCGAGTTTTTCTCGCCGGCGATGCCGCCCACCAAACACCACCCTTTCTAGGCCAAGGCATGAACTCCGGCATGCGCGATGTGATCAACCTCGCGTGGAAGCTGCCGCTGGTACTTAGCGGCCAATGTGCACCGTCATTACTTGACAGCTACCAGGCCGAGCGCGATGACCATGCACACGACCTCGTGTCTTGGGCCGTAGACATGGGCCACCTTATGCAGCATGTGGCCGCCACAGAAGCCGCTGAACGTGATGGCGAAGAACTACCCCAGATGCAGCAGACCTCGCAAAAGTCCGGCTATGGCCAAGGTCGAGAACAACCCCCCATTCGATCCGGCGTCGTCATGACCGCACAGGTCTCCAACGAAGGCGCCAGCGGTTATTTGTTACCCCAACCCATTGTGCGCAATTCGAACGGCGAAGAAATTCGCTTCGATGATCTATTGGGCGCGCACTTTGCTGTCGTAAGCCATGGACCAGCTAGGTTCGATGCGGCAAGCACTGCGGCAATCAATGCGCTCAAGATCAAAGTAATCGACGTTTCAACACTAGAGATCGTGCACGGCAAACTGCCTGATCTTCTGCAAGCTGGAGAGGCCCTATTGCTGAGGCCGGACAGGCTGGTGTTCGGGCACACCGACCCAGACGTGACGTTAGACTCTTTGCTTACTCGCTTAGCCGAATCGCTTCATTACTCACGCTAACCGCGAGCGGTTTCACGAAATAGGATCGGTCGCGATAACGTAGCGTTTAACTCCGCAAGCTAAGCAACTAAAGCGGATTGCCGCCCAGTACCGCAGGCGTCTCGCAGTAGGTGGTCAAGATGTAGCGCTGATGTTCTGCGATTGCGCTGCTCAGTGCTTCGGCGATTGCTGGCACTTTTGCATTGGCGGCAAAGAACTTCAGCATGCCTTGGTTTTGCTGGGTCGCTGGCATGATCTCCGGCGGCGTGTCCGTGATACACATGCTCATGGTCGCCCAATAAATATCCGCAGCGGTCAGCGTAGCCCCAACCAAATAGCGAGAACCCTGCTCCGCCTGTTGCTGCAAACGTTGATCGAGCAAGGCGATCACCTCGCCGACTTTGCCCGGCGCCGCCGCGCTGGCATCGTCGCTATAGCCATACTTTCGGCCCAAGGGTCCGTCATTCATGATGCGCATATTCCAAACCAAACCGTCTTCTCCCAACACCACAGCGCATAGCCCAAGCATGTCTGCGCGTTGTGCCATATCGGCTGGAATCAACGCGGGACTGTCCGCGCTGCCGATCTGCTCCGCCAAGGCAAGTTGCTCGATCCAAACGTTACGAGGTCTTTCCTCGTTATAGAACATCGTCGGCAAACTGGTCTGGCTGGTGAGTTCAAAGAGCCGCTTCTGACGGTCTTCGCCGGTTGCTTTGTCCACCCCCATCATTGGGTGCAACGCCCGAATCACTGGAATGCCCTTAACGAAGCAGATGTTCT
>JADHNQ010000091.1 GCA_016779425.1 Pseudomonadales bacterium
GTCCCGCAGCTGACCAATTGTCTCGCCGTGTCCAAAATCGAAATCCGGTACTAGGTGCATTATGTAAATCCGCTTGCCCTTTTGCAGAGCATGGTAACCGATATCTGATATTGCTCTGCGACGAATTTGAAACCAGGAAGTCCAGTATGAAGATCACCTCGGGGATGGCTTTCGCTACCACTCTTAGACAAGTGCAGCGGAACATGGTTCGTAACAATCCAAGGGGGGCCCACGGTACCGACTGTGTTTGCTTCGATCGCGCAGTGCACCATGTGCTTGGCTTCCTGGGTTAGCCTTTTGGTTTGGCCTCTTGGTTTGGCCTCTTGGTTTGGCCGATTACATCAACCCCTGCTTCTGGGTCCAGCCCAGAGTCTGATCAAGCGCCTTGGCCAATTTGCTGATCAATTCATCGATTTGCGCTTCGGTAATGATAAGCGGTGGACAAATTGCCACTGCATCGCCGAGATTGCGCAACACCAGACCCGCTTCATGACAGGCATTCGAACAGTACGCGCCCACGCCATCGCTGGGCTTAAACGGTGTGCGCGGCTCGCGGCAGCGAACCAGTTCCAAAGCCGCTATCAGCCCCTTGCCTCGCACCTCGCCAACGAGCGGGTGATCGATAAATGATTGCAAACGCTGCTGCAGGATATCGCCCATTTTTTCGGCGTGCTCGAAAAGCGATAGCTCTTCCATGATCTCTAAATTTCGCAGCGCTACGGCCGCACAAACCGGATGACCTGAATAGGTAAACCCATGGGAAAAGTTGCCGAGCTCACCCGAACGATCAGCGAATGCTTCATACATACTTTCCGGTATCAGCACGGCGCTGATCGGCAAGTAGGCAGACGAAAGCGCCTTGGCAATACTCATGGTGGTTGGGCGGATGTCCATGGACTGTGCACCAAATGGCTTACCCGTGCGCCCGAAGCCGCAGATAACCTCATCGTCGATAAAGGCAATATCGTACTTGTCGAGTACCTGCTGAATACGAGGGTAGTAATTTTCGGGCGGTACGATAACCCCACCCGCACCTAATATCGGTTCTGCAATGAAGGCGGCTACCGTTTCCGGCCCTTCGGCTTCGATCATCTGCTCGAGGTCATTTACCAAACGCTGCAGAAATTCACTCTGTGTTTCTCCAGGCAACCCTTCACTGTAGTAATGCGGTGAAGTGGTGTGCAGGATCCCAGGCATGGGCAAGTCAAAGGCCGCGTGGAAGGGAGGCAGGCCCGTTAGTGAGCCACTAGCAATGGTTACCCCGTGGTATCCGCGTTTGCGAGAAATGATCTTTTTCTTTTCTGGCCGACCAAGAGCGTTGTTGTAGTACCAGATCAGCTTAATCTGAGTATCGTTCGCGTCACTGCCTGAGAGCCCAAAAAACACCCTACCGGCATCGAAGGGCGCCATTTTCTTCAACTTATCAGCCAACAACACAGAAGGCTCATTTGTACGGCCTGCAAATAACTGTGAATAATTCAGCTTTCGCATCTGGTCATAGGCCACCTTGGCCAGCTCCTCCTGACCATAGCCAATCGCCGTACACCACAGGCCTGACATACCTTCAAGATATTGCTTGCCTTTATTGTCCGTAATGTAAACACCATCGGCACTCTCAAGCACCATGGGGCCATGCTGCTGGTGTTGTGCAAGATTCGTAGAGGGGTGCAGCAAATGCCGCAGATCCATCCCCTCTACTGATTGATCGGGGTATTCGTTGTGGGTTGCAAACCTTGAAATCTCAGTCATTTATCTTCTCCCGACGAGTGTCTAAGCCGTATCAGACTTCGCTAGTCAAATCAGTGATCTGGCACTGAGTGAAAACTCTTCCATTACCGCATCGGCATAGTCGATGCGCCCGGTCAGAGTTTGCGGATCGCCATGACACAGGTGCAAACACGCCTCTGCCATATGCTCGACCGGCGTTACTCGATCCTCATTGCTCTCATTGATTAGCTTGTGATGCATCACTCCTGGCGTTGCCACCAAGCCTGGCGAAATCACATTAACGCCGATTCCCTCGTCGTAGACTTCTTGCGCTAAACCCGTGGTAAACCGTTCTAGGGCCGCCTTACACATGCCGTAAACTGTGCCGCCCCTGCCTTGCATGGTTTTCTCCGGGTGCAGGGCAGCATGTGACGACACATTGAGTATCCAGCCTGAACCTCGCTCCCGCATGCCTGGCAATACCAGCTGTGCCAGCTCAAACGGTGCCCATACCTGAACGTCCATCATCAATCGAAAGCGCTTTTCTGGAAAATCGGTCACTGGGATAAAATAGGTAATGGCGGCGTTGTTAACCAAAATATCGACAGCGCCATAGGCTTCTACGGCGGCATCCACCAGGCTCTGTCGATCCTCCGCTATAGCGAGGTCCGCTTTAATGGCGATCGCCTCACCACCAGCTGCCACGATATCGGCGACGGTTTCATTGATCGATCCTGGCAGATAGTGGTCTCCACCCTCTACTGTTCTGGCCGAGACGACGACCTTTGCACCTTCCATCGCATACCGTCGCGCTAGCGCGTCGCCAATCCCGCGGCTAGCGCCTGTAATGACCGCTACCTTGCCGGCTAACACGCCGTTCGTATTTATTGCTGACATCTTGCCGCCCTTCGTTACTCGCTTTGCTGAGAGTATGACAGCCGTTGCACCCGAGATCCCAGCCCGGTGAATATCTCATAAGCAATGGTTTGTGCTTGGCTCGCCACTTCTTCAACGGACAAATGAGGGCCAAAGATTTCGACCCAATCGCCCTCGTCAATTTCACAGGTCATCGCCATTTCATCAGATAGCTCAACAACCAGGGAATCCATACTGATACGGCCGACGATGGGCAGTCGGTAGCCCTGAAAAAAAACATGGCCCCGGTTGGACAGCAGGCGTGGCACGCCATCGGCATAGCCCGCGCCGATGGTTACCAAACGACCGGAGCCGCTAACGCAATGCGTGCTGCCGTAACCTACCGTGGCTCCGGCCTTTACCCGACGCACCTGCATCACCCCGGCCTCGAACGTGGCGACATTGGCAAGTAGCTGCTTTGCCGCTGGCGTATCGGTCTGTGTATGAGGATTGACCCCATAGAGCCCCAACCCCAGACGATCAACGCAGCCTTCCCGCTCGCTGTGAAAGCGTGCGTCTTTGGTCACTTGATCCGTCAAAACCGCGGCACTGTTATTCAAACTCGCCAAAATATCAGGATGCTGTTCGCGTAAAGCGGCGAAGCAATTCTCAAATCTCTGAGTCTGCTGCACGCGCAGGGTGTCGCTCCACTCGTCCGCCCGAGCATAATGCGTCATAAGTAGCTCAAGCTGCAAAGCTGGCAGTTGAGTCAGGTCGTCATCCCACGATATGCCAAGCCGATGCATGCCCGTGTCGATGTGTAAGGCGGCGGCCTGGCGGGTCGGGGACCAGAGTTCGCATTGCTGGCGGGTATTGAGAACCGGAATCAACTGATAGGTCGTTAGGTCGCCAAGGGTTTGGCTTGTCGCCCCGGCGAGCACGTAAATGTGGGCATCGGGCACCTGGCTGCGTAATTGCACCCCTTCCGCGACGGTAGCCACAAAGAAACGTCGGCACCCCTCCTGATACAGTCTTCTCGCCACGAAGGACATTCCAAGACCGTAACCATTGGCCTTGACGACGGCAGCCGACATATTTATCGGCTTGTTTTGCCCGCCCCGTCTGCGCAGCTGATGAAAGTTTTCTGCAAGTGCATCTAGGTTGACCTGTAGGCGAACGCTGCTCATGGTTGTTGCAGATTGCGGGGCAGCACCTTACGGCGTCAGAGTATTGATATAGGCGACAACGTCGCGGTAGTCGGTCTCCGTGGACAGCGCGTACATCATTGCTTTCATTTGCCGGCCACCATGGTCGGCTGGTGCATACCCGCGCTTGCCGGCTGCAAACTGCTGCAATTGGTTCACCAAGTACCAATCGCTTTGTCCAGCGAGTCTGGGTGCAGCCATTGTCTTTAGTCCTTGGGCAGCCTCGCCGTGACAGCTGGTGCAGGCGCTGTAGAGACTTTGCCCTCGCAGGACATCGCCCTGAACGGTAGGCGCCACGGCTTTATCCGGCAAGGTTTCGATATAGGCGACCAAGTTCTCTAGCGCTGCCAATGACGACAGCCTAGGCCCCTTCGCCATAGCTGCCATCTGGCGGCCCTTGGCGTCACCCGGCGCCGCACCACGCGCGCCAGATTGAAAATTCTGCATCTGCTTAAGTAGGTAAAAGCCGTGTTGGCCCGCCAGTTTTGGCCCACTCATGCCTTGATTACCTTGGCCAGAAGCTCCGTGACAGGAGGTACAAACCGGATACAGGCGGGCTCCAGCCGCCGCATCAGATGCCTGGCATATCGGTGCGGCGATTAGCGTGCTAAACATGAAGAAAAGCGCTGTCAGAGGTTGGGGCCCACGCGCAACGGACCCGCGGCCTGTCAGGCCGCCATTTTTTCCCACGACTAATCCAAATTTCCAGAACATTTCGAATCCCAACGCCTTTTGCCCACTAACAAACTATAGTCTGGGTGATCGAGCACTGCACCCTAGGCATTGCTCAACAAAACTTGGCATAACTAGGCAAAGCTATGGCACACATCTCTGATTCATCTGCTAACGGCCGCATCGTCACGCTGATACACACATCCAAGGTGCTCAAGAATAACCCCCTTGGTGATCCTAGCCGTCGGCGCGTCTCGGTCTACTTGCCAGCCGCTTACGACAATGCACGCAACGCTTCTCGCCGCTTTGTGACGCTTTACGATCTCGCTGGTTTTACTGGCAGCGGCTTAAGCCATCTCAATTGGCGTAATTTCGATGAGAATCTGCCCGAAAAGCTCGACCGACTGATCGGCACGAAGCGCATGCCTCCAGTCATCGTGGTGTTTCCTGATTGCTTTACCCGTCTGGGAGGCAATCAGTACATCAATTCTTCCGCCATTGGTCGCTATGCAGATTATTTGAACCAAGAAATAGTCCCGCTCATCGACAGCGAATTTCGCACGTTGGCCGATGCCGGTCATCGTGGTTGCTTCGGTAAATCATCCGGCGGGTTCGGTGCTATGCGCATGGGCATGGGCCATTCCGATGTTTGGGGGGCCATCGCAAACCACTCTGGCGATGCCCACTTCGATTTTGTCTATGGCGCTGAGTGGCCGGCGGTACTCACGCACTTACAGAGCTTTGCAAAACCAGCCCTGAAGAAAGGCAAGCAGTCTGTTATATCCCAACTCGTACCTGGTGAGGACGATGGAAGAGTGCGGGGGTTTTTAAAGTACGCTGCGGAGATTCCGCCCAACGGAGAAGCTCCGTTGTCCAGCAACGACATCATGACCCTTATGCTACTGGCGATGGCGGCGACCTACGATCCTGAGCCAGCGGCGCCCAACGGTTTCTACCTTCCGTATGATCTGCATACCGGAGCGCGCATAGAAGCACGCTGGCGGCAGTGGTTAAAACATGACCCGATCAACATGGTGCGGACGAACAAACGTAGGCTAGAAAAACTTCGGGGCCTCTACATTGATTGCGGCTGGCGCGATCAGTTCCACATTCACTTTGGCTCGAGACAGCTTTCCATGCAGCTCACCAAACACGGCATCGACCATCGTTACGAGGAGTTTTCTGGTACTCACTCCGGGATCGATCATCGAATGGATATCAGCTTGCCATTCCTTGCAAAGGCTTTATCACCATGACTACTGGCGGCATCAGGCGCGCGGTAGAGCCTTGCGTAACATGACATCCAAAGGCGTGAGCTTTTCCATTTCCAGCAATCGCAACGCCTTGTCGACCTGAATATCATCGTCGTGATCAAGCACACCCAGCATGGCACGAGTCACGGGCGGGTCGGCCATAAATAGCTCTAGCAACCACGCCATGGTATACCCCAAAAACATCGGTATGGACCGGACCTTGGTGGAGGTTTCCAAGACCTGAGCTGCCCGACTGTAGAGTTGTGCTCGGGTTAGGCTTTCTGGGCCGGCTAAATTCAAGCCGCCCTCGAGCCCCAAACGCGCAGCACTACAGATCGCTTCAATCACATCGTCTGCAAAAATGGGTTGTTCCAAACTGCTAGCTCGAAACGTAAAGGACGTTGAGAGGCTCGCCCGTTTCGCCAACATTTTGGTGGTGTAATCACGCTCACCAATAACCATGGGTATGCGTAGCGTGCAGGCTGGTGTGGGGCTTCGATATAAAATTCGCTCCGCACGCCCCTTGGAAGCAAGACAGGGGTTGGGAGAAGAGGGCTTCGCGCCCAAAATCGATAAATACGTAATATGCTCTACCGATGTGCCCTTGAGCGCCCGCGATAATGAGGTGCAGCTGGCCTCGTGAGCCATTGCATAGGTGGCGTCCTTGGTCGCCTTCAAAATCCCAACAAGGTGCACCGCAAATTGTGCGCCGTAGGCCGCTTGTCCTAGCAGCATCGTTTCAGAGTAGTCGATCACTTCGATGCGCAGCTTGTTGTTAAAATTGACCGCCCGGGAAAGTTCTCGCTCTGCGCGGGTACTGCGCACTACGGCCGTTACATCCGCTCCTTCGGACAGCAATTTTCGGATCAGGCGCTGACCAAGATTGCCGTTAGCGCCGGTGATAAACCAACTCTCTGGCAACTGCTCCTCTTCTTCCCACGCGTCGTCCGACGCTTCGTCCTGGGCGCCTGGTTCTCGATCAAGGCTCGTGTCTTCGGCGACCTTATCACCTGATTTTTCGGATGCTGTTGTGGGATCTTCTGCCATCGTTCCTCACCAGGCCTTAGACGCGAATCGTCCAATTAACTCCGAGAGATGATACATTGTTATTACCTTATGCTTCGAAGTCTGCTTGGGAAATTTGTCGATGCAAAAGCTTCTATCCTTGTCGCTTAGTCCTGTGCCGCTCTGGGTTGCCGGTGCCATGCTGCTTAGCTCCTGCGGCGCTCCATTAGGGCCAATACCCGGGGGAAAGCTGCAGGGGATCATAGAGCCCTGGCCGAAGGATTGGAGCCATGCAGAGAACGTGGAGAACGTGCTGCTTGAAACGAATCCAACAGACCCCTATTCCGTTACGATCTGGGGACTCGGTATCGAGGACTCATTCTTTGTCGGGGCATCAAAACGCTCAAACCAATGGGCAGAAAATTTAGAAAAAGACCCGAGAGTTGTCCTCGACGTCGATGGCGCACTGTATCGGGCTCTTGCAAAGCGCGTAACAAATTCCCAAACCAATAATGAAGTCGCTCAAAAATTCATCGCCAAGTATGATCTCGATTCGCAAGCACTAGAGGGAGATGGGGCGTTTTATCAATTGACTGCCGCACCAGACTAGGAGCCGTTTGGCCAACGCGCGCGGCTGATATCCCGGTCGGGAACCTGCTCGCAACATGAACTTAGAAAATCACACTTCAAAACAACTTCTGTTGACCACCCAAAGATCATTTGTGAACACCGCCAACAGCCTAACCATGATCAGGCTGGTGTTGGCGCCAGTACTAGGCTGGAGTATTACCCACGGTCACTGGTGGCTCGCTGCGTTCACCGTGCTTGGCGCCATCGCTTCCGATGTTTTGGATGGCAAGCTCGCGAGGAGCCAGGGCACCGCATCTTCTTTTGGAGGCTTTTTTGATCACGCCACCGACGCTATTTTTGTGAGCACTGGCGCCTGGGCACTAGCTGCGGTTGACCTGATCAACCCGTGGCTGTGGCCCTTGATTGGTATCGCGTTTCTTCAGTACACGTTAGATTCAAACTCACTGCGCGGCCAACAGCTGCGCACAAGCAAATTGGGCAAATACAACGGTATTGGGTACTACGCTCTTGTAAGTGCCGCCATCGGGTGCCAAACGCTTCTCAGCACCAGCCTACTCAGCCTTGCTGGGCTGCCCGTGCTGCAAGAGCTATTAAGCACCTTGCACAACGCGGTCGAGGCAGCAGCCTGGCTATTGCTGATCAGCACACTCATCTCAATGATCGACCGTTTACGGCATGTCATCGGGCACCGCTGAGATACGCATCAGCCGGTTTTAGCGTTGGCTTGATCGAA
>JADHNQ010000092.1 GCA_016779425.1 Pseudomonadales bacterium
ACACCTTTAAACGCCCTAACGGGTGAATTGACGCCGCCTGGGATGCTTTGCAGCGCGCGCTGCATAAGGGTTGTGGATGTATCTCTGTTCATAAGCTTTTATCCGTTGGCAAAACATAATGATTGGTCGAAGGCATCGTCCTGGCCTCGCGTTTTAGTCAAGCAATAGACTTTCGACCTAGAAGGGTTGCAGAACGACGAGCAAGATAACTGGGATCAGTATTAGTACAGGAAGTTCGTTGTATATCCGAAAAAATTTCTCGCTTCGATACTGCGTATTTGTCGCAAACGCATTAATGATCCAGCCGCAATGCAAGTGGTAAACAACGAGCAGACCGACCAAGGCTATCTTGATCCAAATCCAGGACTGAACACTGAGTCCCTGCCATGCCATCGCTAACATGCCGAATCCAAGCGTAAGGGTAATCACCATGGAGGGCGTCATAATTAATCGATAGAGCTTTCGCTCCATAATTTTAAAGCGCTCACTGCTGATCTCGTCTTCACAGGCAGCGTGATAAACGAACAATCGCGGCAGATAAAAGATGCCTGCAAACCAGGTGATAACACTGATGATGTGGAAGGCTTTAAGCCAAAGGTACATGGGTTGCGATTTCTCTACTGGAAGCCAATATGCAGCCCGTCAGTGTAACTTTTAAGGTGCCATAATGCTGCCATCTTTGCTTCGACATTAGCGCATACCCCAAACGTTAATCTGTTAGTTGAAGTGATGCGGACACGGTTGCTCACAGGTAGGATGACCGCATTCGAAACAGCGTGTTGAGTTAAGGAAGACAGTTGCAGTATCGGGTGGTCAAAGAACAATCTCGGTGGCGTCAACGATTAATGTGGGCAGCCGCCATAGCCGCGTCCGCCATAGCAGGCGGTGCTGGATTTTGGGCTGGTGTTTCCACAGCCCAAACTCAGATTCAGCAGAATGGATCTTTGCGCGATGAAGTGACAGAGCTCGGCAATCAAAACTCGATATTGCAAAGCCGCTTGACGGACAGCGAACTCATTATTGATACGCAGAATCACACGTCGATCGCGCTTCGCAATGAGTTGACGCAGCTACACACGGTTAACGCAGGGTTAGAAACCGAACTTGGATTTTTTCGCAAAATAATGGTCCCTGGTGAAACCGACCAAGGGATACATGTAGAGCGACTCAGTGTTTCTGCCTCGACCGCTTCCACATATGTCATAGAAGCCACTCTCATCCAGGTAGCCGAACGCCCATCGATTGTCAGTGGGTCCGTGAGACTCGAGATTCAGGGCACGCAAAATGGAGAGCCAGTAAGACTCATGACAGCTGACTTAGGTGGTACTCCGACGAACCTGGAATTTCGATTTCGCTACTTTCAGGCATTGGAGCAAACGGTCGAGTTACCGACACAATTCACGCCGAGCAGCATAAAAGTTGCAGTGATTGGCAAAAAAGGAACACCAATTGAAGCTGAGTTTGTCTGGCCGGTATAGACAGATTAACGTATTCGGCCAATCGCTGAGTTGCATTGCTCATGAAGTGGAATAGAAAAGTACCGAAGATGGCGAAAAAGAAAGAATTGACGTTGATCGCAACGGACGCTGAATTGGTTGGCGACATTACATTTTCTAGCCAATTAGTCGTGAACGGCATATTGCGCGGATCCATATCAGCTGAGGAATTGGGGGCTTCGATGACGGTCAGTCCGGGCGGTCAAGTGATTGGTGATATTCGTGCTCCTGTCGTGCTGATCCATGGACGCGTCGATGGAACTGTCTACGCGCTTGAGCACCTGGAAATCGCAGACGGTGCTGTCATTCAGGGAGACCTGCACTACAGTGTGTTGCAGATGCATATGGGCGCTTCGGTGCAGGGACGACTCATTCACTCTGTGCCCGAAAAAGTGGTTCCCGTCGAAGAAAGGAAAGTTGAAGGCATTGGGCTAGTCAAAGAATAATTATCAAATGCACGCAGACATAGAATTTTCCGAGAGAGCCGCTAGCAAAGTAAAACGCCTAATCGAAGACGAAGGGGACCCGTTGCTATGTCTTCGGGTTTTTATTACAGGCGGGGGCTGCAACGGCTTTTCTTACGGCTTTACTTTTGACGATACGCCTGCAGAAGACGATGCCGTTATTGAACGCCTGGGTGTGCGTATGCTCGTGGATGCGATGAGCTACCCCTACTTGGCCGGCTCTGATATCGACTACGTTGAAGACCTCGCCGGCGCGCAGTTTACGGTTTCAAACCCCAACGCATCGGCAACATGTGGTTGCGGTAGTTCATTTTCCTTGTAGGCTTTACCTAGCCGCTGGTAATGAGACTAGCGAAGCTGTGGCCCCAGGGCTCTAGAGCGCGAGAAATTCAGCCCGGATAGAGGGCACCCAAGATACGCTCACCTAATGCACCCGTGACCGCGGGTTGATTTCCCGTTAGGGCAGCAACGCGCCGGTAGGCGAGCCATGCGAATGCTGCTGCTTCGATGGCGTCTCCATCAAAACCCCATGCCTCGCACGGCATCACGTGGACATCTGCTTGCTCTCGAGCATTTAACGCCTCCCGAACATTGCGCATCAGGTGATCGTTCCCCCGACCGCCACCACAAATCGGCACGTCTCGTACATCAGGCATGGTGTCGATTATTGCTGCTGCGAGGGATGAAGCCGTTAGCTGTGACAGAGTGGCTTGGACATCGGCAGCTGGCGGATTGTCCGGCAGTGCCAGCAAATGTGAATCGAGCCAGGCCGTATTGAAGTACTCCCGCCCTGTGCTTTTCGGTGGTCTCTTCAAGAAGTAGGCGTCCTCAAGCATTCGCCTGAGTAAGCCATCGTGCACCCTTCCTGAGGCTGCCCATGCGCCAGAGGCATCATAGCTTTCGCAGTGGTTGGGGTGATGTTGGCAAAACCAACTGTCCATAAGACAGTTGCCTGGTCCGGTATCGAATCCGCCGCCTCGTTCGTTTAAGGGTGAAATATTGCTGATACCACCAACGTTTACCACGCAGGTTTTCATTGCAGGATCGCCGAAAAGAACCTTGTGGAAAGCTGGGGCCAGTGGCGCACCCTGGCCACCGGCTGCCATATCGCGACGTCGAAAGTCCGCCACCGTGTCAATGCCTGTGATCTCTGCGATGTGATTAGGGTCGCCAATTTGCAGCGTGAACGCCGTACCCAGCGTTCCGGGTGGTCTGTGCCTGACTGTTTGACCATGGCTGCCAATGGCCTGGATTGTGCTCGCCGGAATACCCAGTGATTTAAGCCAGTCGGCGATAGAAGTGCCGATAAAGTGGCCGAGTTGGGTATCGCATTCTCCCAATAAATCTACATTTGACTGATCCGGCTGGCCGCAGGCGAGTAGTGAGTTTCGTAGCGCCTCAGGAAGGGATCGTGTCTGCGCGTTGAGCACGACGATTGCTTCCTTCACGCTCTTTGAGGGGTTTAGCGGAGAAACTTCGATCAGCGCAAGGTCTAAACCATCCACGCTGGTCCCAGTCATGCAGCCGACGTATTTCCCGTAGGTCACGAGCGCTGGCTCGTCGAAACAAGGGCAACCTGTTGGTTGAAATGATCCAGCAACACCAAATTTTTAAACGTTCTTTCTCGGAATCTGCTGATTTCCTGTTCATTCACTGGTTTTGCTTGAGGCAGAGCTACCGTGCGAGGATTTTGGTGCACGCCATTGACGAGAAACTCATAGTGAAGGTGCGGGCCGGTGGCATAGCCGGTGGACCCCACATACCCAATGATCTGTCCTTGGCTAACTCGTTTTCCGGACTTGATGCCCCTAGCAAATTTCGACAGGTGCAAATACTTGGTCACGAATTGTTCGCCATGCTTGATCACCACGTAATTGCCGTTTGGTTTGGTGCGAGAAGCAATCTCTATCCTGCCGTCACCTGCAGCAAGAATCGGTGTGCCGGGTGGCGCCGCATAATCAATACCGCGGTGCGGCCTAACGGTTTTGTAAAGCGGGTGCTTGCGGCGCAAGTTAAAGCTTGAGCTGATGCGGGAGAATTCCACCGGAGCTCGCAGAAAGGCTTTTCGCATACTCCGCCCTTGAGCATTGAAGTAATCCGAGACACCTTTGTCGGTGGTGTATCGCACCGCCGTGAAAGTGCGACCTTGATTGACAAATCTTGCTGACAGAATGTCTCCAAAGCCGATGAATTCGCCATCAAGATATTGTTCCTCCACCAAGGCAAAAAATTCGTCTCCCGGGCGGATGTCGAGTACGAAATCGATATCCCATTGAAAGATCTGCGCGAGTCGCATCGTAAGATTGTCTGGTAGGCCGATGGCTTGGCTGGTGGAGAATAGGCTGCTGCTTATTATCCCGTGCTTATAGGTCAGTACCTTTTCTGGCTCTGTGAAGATCTCCTCACTGCTAAAGCTGCCGTCCTGCTCTCGGGAGAAAACCACGCGCTCCAGGGGGCCGGGTTGATAGGTTAGAGTGGTTAGCTGGTCGTTTTTGCTCTCAAAGGTCAGCCTCGCGCCAGGGAAAATTCCCGTAAGCGTCTCACCGTGGGCTGTTTGCGTAAGAGCATAAAGGGTGCGCGCGGAAAAATTTCGACGCGCGAAAATCAGCGCCATGCTATCGCCAGCTCCTATCGTTTCGTTGGTTACAACAGCATCTTCCTGCACAACGTAAGCGGCCGGCGACGCTAAGCCCCTCATCTCGACGCCATTGGCTGCAGCGTTAGGTACCGAAGACTCCCCTTGAGCCCCGCCAACGTCTTTGGCCTGGCTAGACTCCAGCTCTGGCAGGGGTGTCGTCAGTGTTAGCGAATGGTCGGTTGGCTCCTCTGGAACAAAACCCGAGGCAAAAAGCAGCACAAGGCTTAATCCAATAATCGCAGCAAGTCTTTTGTGAAGAGGCGGCATTGGCATCGAATGAATTTGTTCCTGATTGCGGGCTGATATGGGCTGTGCCCTCAGACGTCAAAGATTGTTACATCGGGCTTAGAGACAACGCGACGCGAGTATAGAAGAAAGTTGGCACAAGAAAAGAACCCCAGCGATATGGTTGTGCGTCTTGCGATCCGCGGCATGTGGCTTTGCTGAGACTTTTGTTACAGTTGCGCGCCATGTCGACGACATCAGACGCGTGGGCACAGACTGGCGTTGTAATCTGCAATCTTCTGGGACTATTTGAATGAGCACACAGGCCTTTATCGATGAATTGCGTTGGCGTGGGCTGCTGACACAAGTGTCTGATGAACAGGGTTTGCTCGAGTATTTGGATTCTGGGTGTCAGTCACTTTACTGCGGTTTTGACCCAACGGCGGATAGTTTGCATGTTGGTAGCCTTGTGCCGCTTCTTGCCCTGCGCAGATTTCAGCTTCAGGGCCATCGACCTCTGCTACTGCTTGGCGGTGCCACTGGAATGATTGGAGATCCATCTGGCCGTGATGACGAGCGATCGCTGAATGCGGGTGAAACGGTCAGTAACTGGGTGCAAGCATTGAAGGAGCAAGTCAGCGGATTCCTTGAGTTTGATACCAAGAACGATGGCGCCGCCAAGATCGTGAACAATTTAGACTGGACCCATGATCTGCCTGTTATCGATTTCTTGCGCGACATCGGTAAGCATTTTTCGGTCAATAGCATGATCCAGCGGGATTCCGTGAAGTCGCGTTTGGAGCGCGCCAATGAAGGTATCTCCTATACGGAATTCAGCTACATGCTGCTGCAGGCCATGGATTTTCTGCGGCTGGCTCAAAATGAGGACTGTTTGTTGCAAATCGGTGGTAGCGATCAATGGGGCAACATCGTCTCGGGCATTGATTTGATCCGTCGACATACTGGCAAAAGTGCCTTCGCATTCACCATGCCGTTGGTAACTAAGGCTGATGGGACAAAGTTTGGTAAATCAGCGGCCGGCGCTGTTTGGATTGATCCGAAAAAAACTTCACCCTATGCGTTCTATCAGTTTTGGCTTAACACAGCTGACGCGGATGTTGTCAAATTCCTCAAGCTCTTCACCTTTTTACCGCAAGGTGAAATTGAGAGTCTTGAAGTCGAGATCCAAGACCGACCAGAACTCAGGCAGGCTCACAAGAAATTAGCGCAAGAAGTCACGACGATCGTCCATGGCGAACAGGCGGTCGTTGCTGCTGAACGTATTAGTGCCGCGCTTTTCGTCGGAGATGCGGGGCAACTGCTTGAGTCCGATTTACGAGAGCTGCAGCAAGATGGCATGCCCTGTACGAGCTGCGTGGCGGGCACGGGCCTCTTGACCGCCATGGTTGAAGCGGGATTGACCAAATCAACGGGGGAAGCGCGCAAGCTCATTCAAGCCAATGGCATTAAGTTGAATGGCGATTCGATCGACGACGTCGGGCGAGACCTGACATTCGAGGACGCACTTTTCAAGGGCTTTTACCTGCTGCGAAAAGGTAAAAAGAACTATCACCTGATCGCACGATCGCGTTAGCGAAAAGTGTTGTAAAAAAACGTTCATTTTTTTGCAAATTGCGGTTGCGCCACCACTTCATATGCGTATTATACGCCTCCCTTGCAGCGAGGCCGAAAACGGCCAAAGCGCAGATCTTTAACAATTTAAAGCAAGTGCATTGTGATTCTTCAGGCACATTCAGAAAGCGGCTTTAGGGCGGCAATCAAAATGGGTCAGGGGAAACAAAATGTACAAACAAGCCATTCGTGTGGGAACACGTAATTCGTTTTGAGTAAATGATTACTCGGCATCATGGCGAGAACGGGGTAAAACTTGTTCAGACCGAAAGTCGAAAAAATTAAACTGAAGAGTTTGATCATGGCTCAGATTGAACGTTGGCGGCACGCCTAATACATGCAAGTCGAACGAGAAAGCACTTCGGTGTGAGTACAGTGGCGGACGGGTGAGTAACGCGTAGGAATCTACCTAGTAGTGGGGGACAACTCGGGGAAACTCGAGCTAATACCGCATACGCTCTAAGGAGGAAAGTGGGGGACCTTTTGGCCTCACGCTATTAGAGGAGCCTGCGTTAGATTAGCTAGTTGGTGAGGTAAAGGCTCACCAAGGCTACGATCTATAGCTGGTCTGAGAGGACGATCAGCCACACTGGAACTGAGACACGGTCCAGACTCCTACGGGAGGCAGCAGTAGGGAATCTTGGGCAATGGGCGAAAGCCTGACCCAGCGATGCCGCGTGTGCGAAGAAGGCCTTAGGGTTGTAAAGCACTTTCAGTTGCGAAGAAAAGCTGCGATTTAATACATCGCGGTCTTGACGTTAACAACAGAAGAAGTACCGGCTAACTCCGTGCCAGCAGCCGCGGTAATACGGAGGGTACGAACGTTAATCGGAATTACTGGGCGTAAAGCGCGCGTAGGCGGTTTGATAAGTGGGATGTGAAAGCCCCGGGCTCAACCTGGGAACTGCATTCCAAACTGTCAGACTAGAGTGTGGTAGAGGGAGGTAGAATTTCCTGTGTAGCGGTGAAATGCGTAGATATAGGAAGGAATACCGATGGCGAAGGCAGCCTCCTGGACCAACACTGACGCTGAGGTGCGAAAGCGTGGGGAGCAAACAGGATTAGATACCCTGGTAGTCCACGCCGTAAACGATGAGAACTAGCCGTTGGGGCCTTTAAGGCCTTGGTGGCGCAGCTAACGCGATAAGTTCTCCGCCTGGGGAGTACGGCCGCAAGGTTAAAACTCAAATGAATTGACGGGGGCCCGCACAAGCGGTGGAGCATGTTCTTTAATTCGATGCAACGCGAAGAACCTTACCACCCCTTGACATACTCGGAACTTTCTAGAGATAGATTGGTGCCTTCGGGAACCGAGATACAGGTGCTGCATGGCTGTCGTCAGCTCGTGTCGTGAGATGTTGGGTTAAGTCCCGTAACGAGCGCAACCCTTGTCCTTATTTGCCAGCGATTCGGTCGGGAACTCTAAGGAGACTGCCGGTGACAAACCGGAGGAAGGTGGGGACGACGTCAAGTCATCATGGCCCTTACGGGGTGGGCTAGAAACGTGCTACAATGGGAAGTACAAAGGGCTGCAAACCAGCAATGGTAAGC
>JADHNQ010000093.1 GCA_016779425.1 Pseudomonadales bacterium
CAGAGTTACCGGCCTGGGCCCATTGATCGTAGTCTGCCGCGTGGCCTCGAATGTAGACCATGGCGTTGATGGAAGAAGAACCGCCCCAACCTCGGCCGCGAGGCCAGTACATACGGCGACCGCCAACATTCGGCTCAACAGCCGTTTCATAACCGTAATTCGATGGATTCGCCTTTGGCACCAACTGCGAGTAGCCCGCTGGCATGTGAATGAAAAGGCTTTTGTCCTCCCCGCCTGCCTCCACCAGAAGAACCTGATTGTTTCTGTCCGCAGACAGCCGGTTTGCTAAAACGCAGCCAGCGCTGCCTGCACCGATAACGATGTAGTCGGCTTCACGATTTCTCTTTGTTTTTACCACTTTTTCCGAGAAGTTTATTCGCGCATCAAGGAACCACTCCGGAGAAAGACCGGTTCGTCGCAGTTTGTATCGATATCATGCTCAACAGGAGCGGTACCTTGAAACCAGTCAAAAAAAACGCCGCATAAGCGGCGTTTTCCTCATAAAGCCCAAGAAGGGCTCTACTTACTACTGAACACCGACCGTGTAACGCACGCCCAACTGCAACACTCGTCCCAGTGGATTGTGAGTGTACGCATCATACGCTAATTCGTTAGGCGTCAACGGCGGATCCTCGTCAGTTAGGTTCAATGCTGACAACGTTACCTTTAGACTTTCGTCAAGCAATGTAATGCTATAGTGCGCGTCAAAAGTCAGCATGTCGTCCAGCTTTGTGATGCCTTCAACACCATACATCGATGAAGTCGGAGTGACCTCCATCGCGTCTACATAGCGAGCATATAGACGAACGTTGTGTGTCTCATTTGACCAACCAGCCCATGCGTTGACCTTATATTCAGGCATAGATCTGACTTCAATCGGCAGTGCCGAAGATCTAATGTTGTACAGTCCGACCGCGTCATACGCACCACCGGTCTGAGTCCCATCAGAGGCAAGTTCTCCGTATACATCGTACGCCGTTATGTAGTTGGCATTGGCACCGAAAGTCAGCAAGCCGCTATCGATCGCAAACGTGTAGTCGGCTTCCAAATCGAATCCATTGGTCTCGATGTCGTCACCGTTTATTAGCTCCGCGATAATCTTATTCACCTGCCCGGCATCGTTTGTGACTAGATCAGCGCACGCACAGGTAGCCGCTTCACGCCCGAAGGGGCCTGACAGCGAGATATCGTAATAATCCAACGTTATTGTGAGATTATCGGTCGGAGTGATGATCGCCCCAATATTGAAATTATCCGACTCCTCAGGATCTAGTCCTGTCGGTACCGGTGTTTCGATACTCAAGTACTCGCCCAACGGAGCATAGAGCTCTAAGTTAATCGTAGGCTGGCTTGGAATCGTACCAGTTCTAAAAACTTGCTCGTATGAAGCTCTGAGGCTCAAGTAATCGTTCACGTAAAAGCGACCAGCGAACTTAGGCTTCGTTACAGAATCGCGTTCGTAATCCTCGTGCCGGACCCCGATCTCGATGTCGAGTTGTTCGGTTAAGTCAAAGGCGGCTTCGGCAAATATTGCCCAGTTTTTGATCTCGAGATAATTTTGACGAGCAACTCCAAGAAAGTGGAATGGTGAAGGCTGCGCTCCATCCACCCTGTTGTCACCTGTGGGGTTATAGTCAGACTCGTAAATCCGATATTGTCCACCAAAAGCGAAAGCAGGGGCTCCAGCACCGATTTCAAAGGGCATCTCGCCGCTAAAGACACCGTCGACGACCATCAAACGGTTCTCAGTAATGCCTGCAGATAAACCTGTGAACCACGAACGAAGCGAAGGATCATTGTAAAATGGACTCCCAGGCGCTGCACCAATCTGGCTGCCGACAGGATTGAACCAAGAACATCCTTGCGCAGCGTCGCCTCTAAGAGCGTCATTAGACGGGTCGGTTGGGTCTGTACTAGCTCTAGGACAATTTGGGCCACCGATTCCGTTGACGGCTTGATCGAATCTTGCAGTCAAAACGTCGCGCCCTCGAACATCAGAGGTTGCTTCTGAGTAAGCCATAGACAGGTCGAAATCTAGACCGCTGGCAAACTCAAATGGCACCGCACCGCGGGCACCGAGCACAGCTCTGAAAGTTGTATGCTCGCGAGAGAAGTCTACAGCAGGCCCCTCCCCTGCCAACGAACGGCCCCACCACAACGCTCCTCCGGCTGAGGTGAAGGCGTCTTGCTGATCAGTCGTCATGCCATTGTTTAAGAGATCGGCGAAGCCAGGGTTGTCCAAAGGAACGAATGTAAAGTAATTCGCTCCTGGATTTGTTGGAGGGTAACTAGGTGAACCTTCGTATACTGTGTTCAGACGGGCATGCAGCACCTCACCGTATACCTCTAAGTCGTCAGTAACTTGGAACTTTACTTGGCTGAAAAACTTGTGTCGGTCTTGAGGGTCGATAATGTTCGCGAAGGGAACATAAGTATAACCGCATTGGCTCCACTTTGAAGCTGCGACCGTGGGATGTGTGTTCGGTATGGCTGAACCGCCATTATCTCCAAAATCGTAACCGCAGGCAGGATCCACAACTTGGTTAGAGGTGTCGTAATTTGCTGGCGTAAAGGTGCCGGGATTACCGAAGCTCGAGACGCCCACACTCCAAGCGTCCTCTCCTTTGTAATTCACGAGGTTTCGCTTGTAGACGTTTAGCCTGTCCCTGTTTTCATATTCAAATGATGTGACCCAGTTGACTCGATCGGAGGCTAACCCCAAGATCATTCCAAGGCTCTGATCTCCGCCCTCGGAGGCATCGTATTCTCCGTGGTTATAGGATATTTCGAAGCCTTCAAAGTCGTCCCTAGTAATGAAGTTCCAGACGCCGGCCATGGCATCGGTGCCGTAATTCACCGATCCGCCGTTCTTCAGCATCTCGATGCGGTCCATCGCGATCGTAGGGAATGCCCCAATGTCCACTACATATTGATTCCCCTTACCAACCGTCGCACCAGTAACCACCATCCTTTTGCCGTTCATCAGGACTAGTGAGCGCTCCGCTCCAAGGCCACGAATATTGATATTCTTAAGACCGGTAGCAGTACCTGATCCAGAATATTGTTCCTGTTGGTTCAGCGTACCGGACATCGCGGGGTTATTGCGTATGATCTCGACCATCTGAGGACTACCTTGTTCCTCCCACTCTGATCGATCAAACAAGTCAACGGGGTTCGGCTGTTCTTGCACAGCCCTCTTGATGTAAGACCCAGTTACAACCACCTCTTCAATCATTGCATCCTCTTCTGCGTACACGGCTTGTGTGACAGAGAGCGCAAACAGCACAGACGCAGCACCTGCAAGTAGGCGCCTTGCGTTACGTATCAGCATAATTCCCTCCCAGGATCTATTTGACGTCAACTTATGGTTGACGATAGAGAGAATAACAAGGTGCGATGATTGATCAAGGGAAATGACAATTATTTTGCAGTACGGTGACATACCGATTACGCAGGTGCTTAAGGCGACTCTGGCCAACTTAGTTTGAGTCCACCAAAGTGTTCCTTGCCTCTCGCCATGGACGCTGATTCAAGGTGGTTTTTGGTTGTCAGCTAGACCTGTGCATGTACCTTCAAGTCGTCGGGCTCCGTTTGGGTGGCAGGCAGCACCCCGTAGACCACAAAAGAAGTTCTATGCGATCTGCAGCCCAGGATCGACCGGCCAATCAACACCAAGCAACACGACAGCACCGGAGGGTTCCAGGGCACCCACCACCAGACACTCACTCATAAAATTGGCAATTTGCTTCGGTGGAAAATTCACCACAGCGACGAGTTGTCGGCCTAGTAGTGCTTCCGGCTGATAATGATCGGTTATCTGCGCACTGGTTTTTAGGACGCCGACTTCCGGACCAAAGCTGAGCCAAAGTTTGATTGCTGGCCTCTTGGCTTGTGGAAAGGATTCGGCGCGCTCAACGGTGCCGACTCTCAGATCGAGTTTATTGAAGACGTCCCAGCTAACTTCCGGTTTACGTATTGTCACGTTGCCCCCTCTTTAGTATGGCCCCAAACCCTGCGCCACCCTTTGCACGAAGCGTATTGGCCAGGAGCGATCATAGGAGTCATCTCGTTGAAGGCCTCAACAAGCGGGCCGGTGAAGCATGACCGGTTCCCACGATCCGTCGAATTCCTCCGTGCTACACCAGATTCTGCGACCACTGCGTTCGAACAGATCGAAAGTTCGAACCAACTCTGCCTGCGCATCATCAGTGAAATTGAAGCTGCTGAGTGTTAACGCGGTCAAATCGAGCATGCAGAACCCCGCATACTGGCCCTTGAGAGTGCCTGCATTGATCATCTGAGTTCGGGTGAAATCAACGACCGTCCTGAAGTGCATATGGCCATTGATGAAAAATCGAGGGGCACTTTGCTGAAGTAGCAAGCTATCAAGTTCAGGCGACCGTCTGCAGCCTGAGTTCTCTGAACCCGGCCATATTTTTGCAAGGTCGTCGTCGAGAACGCCGTGACAAAGAATCAATCTACCCAGTGCGGTATCGACGGATCGCTTGCGCGGCAGACTCTCCATGAATTGCACTGTGCTCGTGGAAGCATGCTGCCGATAGTGAGCGTCGGCCACATGCCTTACTTTCTCTTCCAAGAACCAGCGATCATGGTTGCCTGCTACCACCAACGCACCGGCGTCTGTGAGCATGCTGCAGCAGGCATCTAAATCACCGCGTCCATCAGCCAGGTCACCGGTGCAAAGCAGCAGATCGACGTTCTTTTTTTCGAGCATGTTTAGCGCTGTTTCAAGTCTTCGATGCTCAGCGTGCACGTCGCCGATTATCCCTATGCGTTCCATATGCATTCCATATGCGTTTCATGCTGCTTTATTCATATTGAAGCGAAACGCTAGGGCAGCGTCGGTGAACTGCCTGTGAAGTCAATTACTCCTCTTGTGCGACAAATCCTTTCCAGCTGTTCATATACTCCACAAAGACCGGGCTCAGACCCTCAGACAGCAGGTAATCACGGCTAACCGGCGTCGCCACTGGCTCAAATTCAGGGTCGGCCAGCACTCGCGCCGGAAAGTCATGATGCAAAATGGCAGCGCGACCAATCGTGACAAAATCAACCTGGGCGGCCATAACATCCGCGCACTCTGCTGCCGTTCGAATTTTGCCCGCTACGGTCAACTTCACGTCACCGAGGCTCAACTGCGCAAAATGCTCCATCAGCGATTGATGCTGGTGGGTCGCTTCTTCCGGAAGTTTGAAGCTATCCCAGAGTGAAATATCTAAAAAGTCCGTCAAATCTTGGTCGATAAGCTGCTGACAGGTGTTCAGTACCTCATCAAGCTGCATGCCGAATCGTTCTGGCGAAACCCGCACGCCGAGCAGAAAATCTGGGCCACAGTGCGCGCGAACCCCGGAGGCAATTTCCATCAGCAAGCGTTGACGGTTTGCCAGACTACCCCCGTACTCGTCGGTTCGTTGATTGGTCTCGCCGCTTAAAAATTGGCAGACGATGTAGCCGTGGGCACCGTGAATTTCAACGCCATCATAGCCAGCTCGTTGCGCGCGCACGGCCGCTGCAATG
The DNA here is from genome assembly GCA_016779425.1 of Pseudomonadales bacterium. Classification (GTDB taxonomy): domain Bacteria; phylum Pseudomonadota; class Gammaproteobacteria; order Pseudomonadales; family Azotimanducaceae; genus UBA4421. The sequence goes on from JADHNQ010000093.1 coordinate 5,539, forward strand.
AAGTCATCTCGCAGCCGGTGCACCTCATCAAGGGAAAGCGCTCGGGCACCGGTTTCGGCGTCGTTGGAAGGACATACCGGAGGTTCGCCGATTAATGCCTCGGGAGAGCGCATTCCAGCGTGGTGCAGTTGCGCCACCGCGAGGCTGTCCTCGGCCTTTATCGCAGCAGCAAGTCGTATATGACCCTCGAGATGCTCATCGCTGAATATGCCCAGTTGACCGGGAAAACCCTGCCCTACTGCCTGCACATGGGCTGCACAGGTCATGGTGAGTCCAAACTGGCCCTTGGCGCGCATTGTTAACCACTGAAACTCCTCGTCAGATAAGCGACCGTCCGCATGGCTTTGGGAGTTTGTCAGCGGCGCGAGCATGAAGCGATTTTTCATTCGATGGCCTGTTTTAAAAACCAAGGATTGATCCAGGCTCGCTGCGGCAGATTCGTTAGTCAGGGTCATTTTTGTTCTCTCCATGCAAAGGATTCCCCATGCTCACCTCTATCCGGCTCGGTGGCATCGTTTGAATAAGTCGGTCCATTGTGTTTTCCGCGAAATAGATCAACAGATCTAGGCTTCGAGCTGCGCAAAATTGTCCTTATTCATGAGTAGATATTCACGCGCAATTGATCGACCCAGCGTAACCATAGTGTCTGCTGCAAATTCACCGCCAGCGGCCTCGGTCCGGCGGTTCCAACAAAGACACGGGTCAAAATTCGAAACGCGCGGGGATTGAACCATGCTAAAGCGACTTAGAACAAAGGCTTTTTCCGACGAACCTCAAGAACCGGTAACCTTTCCCGGGGCGCTGGAACCTGAAAACGAACCTGATATCCCACCACGCCCAGACACTGGAAAGACGTCTACCCGGGACAAACTTGTTGGATCGCTTCAGATTATCCTTGTGCTTCTTCTGATGACCGCGGCTATTTATTACTCTCGCGTTCCAGCAGCGCCTAGCGCCTCGAGCGGGCTGTCTTCGCCCCTGGCCGCCGACACCGCTAACCCCCCCGTTGTGAGCGTCATAACGCCCATAGCGGGTGTTCATCAGGTTACCGTTGCTGCCAATGGGTCTATTGGCGTTTCGGCATACGTCGACCTAATACCTCAGGTTTCGGGTCGTGTCGCCCAACTTGCACCGTCGCTAGAGGTCGGAGGCGCATTTCGCGCGGGAGAAACCCTTGCGACGATTGAGCAAGATGAATTTAGGCTGAAACTCCGTCAGGCCGCTGCCGACGTCGAGGTTCAAAGAGCCAATCTTCAGCTGCAGCAAGCCAAGAGCGATGCAGCGGTCCAAAACTACGGCTTAATTAATCCTGGTAAGAAGGTACCGCCCTTAGTCGCCCTCGGGCCGCAAATTGCTCAAGCCCAAGCCCAATTGCAGGCGGCAATCTCTCGCGAGGATATCGCCAAACTTGAGCTGCAGCGCACCCGCTTTAGCCTACCGTTTGACGGCATGATTACTAAGTCCAGCGCGCAGCTAGGTCAGCTTTTAAGTAACGGCAAAGCGTTCGGACAAGCCTATGCCTTGGACAGTGTTGAACTGGTCGCCCCAATTGCGCAATCGGACCTCACGCAGCTGACACCCATCGTAAACCGCCCAGTACTCATTTTCGTCGGTGGCAATCAATTTGAGGCATTTATCGATCGCGTCGGCGCAGAGCTTGATCCGCGAAGCCGATTTGCCAAAATCTATATCCCGCTTACCGCCGCACAACTGCAGGAGGCGAGCGAAGGCCGCGAATTGCTGAAACCCGGCATGTTCGCAGATCTTGTCATTAAAGGACCGGCTCATCAGAACAGCCTTGTACTGCCCGAGGCGGCACTTCAGGCCAATGGCAGCCTTTGGGTTGTTCGAAGCGGCCAGCTACAAAGCGTGCAGCCTAATGTCTTGGGTAGAAACGCTGAGGGCATCGTCGTTGCGGGTTTTGATATTGGCGAGGGAATCGTCACAGGCAGCATTGCAGGCGCTGACGCTGGATCGCCTGTATCGATAAGCGTCGACCAAGAGGGCCGTATCTAGCTCATGGCCACTCACCACACCCCAGATAATCCTGGTAGACCGTCAGGCGACTCCGAGTTGTCCTCGGCAAGCAGCCAAGATCGCGACGAAAAAGCCATGGGTATCATCGCCTATTTTGCCAACAATTCTGTGGCTGCAAATTTGATCATGGGCCTACTGCTGATCGGCGGCCTGATTTCAGGCTTCGGCCTTAACGCACAGGTTTTTCCAACCTTAAACCCAGGCATCATTACCGTCGTGGT
>JADHNQ010000094.1 GCA_016779425.1 Pseudomonadales bacterium
TTCACGTAAATTTGAAGGGGCTTCGGGCGAGTGTCCATCCTCATGTTGCCCCTAGGCAACGGTTGGGAAAGAACAAACGAACCCAGAAGCGGTAACAACGCAAACAATAAGAACAGGGGGTAGATATGAAAACGTTCATTTTAGGTTTACTGATGCTTGGCGCCAGTGCGACTGCACTGGCAGATGATCATGGCGGTGGTGGCGATGTGGTCGCTATGCAGGTGCATTACTGCACCTTGAATGATGGTAAGGATATGGCTGACGTGGATAAAGCGCTTGGACCATGGAGAAAGTGGAAGGAGCAAACCAACTACAACGGCTGGACTGCGGAGCTGACGCCACAGTTTGATATTCGCGACGACTACGACTTTTACTGGCTGAACTTTATGCCCTTTGGTGATATGGCCGGGGTGCTCGACAACTTTGCGGCAACTGGCACAGCCGCCCAGAAAGCTATCGACAGTGTTTCAAGCTGCAAGGTTGCTCTTTTCGGCAGCCGCCTCAAGTTTCCCATCGTTGATGAGTCAAACTTGCAGCAAACCTCCGTGGTGAGCATCGAAAGCTGCAACCGTAAGGACGGCGTCGATATGGATACGCTGAGAGGACGCCACGATGAGTTCGTCGCCGCATCGGCAGCTACCAATGCAGACTATATTTGGAACGTCGTATGGCCCATGGCCGGTGTGCCCAGCATTGCGGCGAACGGTGCTGACCGCCTCGATTTCGCCAACATGTTCTGGTTCCCCAGCCTGACCTCGCAGATGGCGATTCTGGACAATGAAGTCAACGGTGAGCTGCGTATGCTGCGCAAGACCTACTTACAGTCTTTTGCGGATTGCCATGACCGCAACATGTTTAATGTGAAAATCTTGAACGTGCCAAGCCGACCTTGGAACTAAACTGCTGAGCCAGCAGTTTGGAGCTTTGGCAGCCCTGACAATCAGGGCTGCCAAATATCGATAACCCAAATGATGGTCGAAATAACGCAGAAAGCCGCCCCTAGCACCATGGGATAGACCCTTGGCGGATGTTGGATAGCAGACGGTATTTCGGAAGACTCATTCAACTCTGCGTGAGCCGCGGGCAGCACCAGGTGCCCAGTGCCAATAATGGTTATTGCCACAACAAAACCAATGACATTCCACCACAGCCAAGATATTTCGGGCAGTAGCCACGCTACTAAGGCGTTGGCCACTAGACCGCTCGCGAACCCGGCGAGGGCGGTGATTTGTGATGTATGGCGCCCTAGGATCGCGGCGCTCACCAGCGCCAGCAACGGGCCGTTCACCATGGAGCCTACCTTGTTCACCGCTTCCAGCACCGTTGGCGCTATTTGTTCCACCTGAAAAGCAAAACCCACGGCGAATATCCCCCACAGTACTGTGCATAGTCGGCCCAGTCGCAGCAGCGACCTTGGGTTTGGGGCGGTCAAACGAGGGCGAATAAAGTCTTCAACAGTCACCGCTGATAAGCTGTTTAACGCGGAATCGATGGAGGACATGGAGGCCGCGATTAGTCCCACCATGATTAGGCCAACGAACCCTGGCTGGAAGTAGGACAGCACAAAGGTTGGGAAAACCAGGTTTAGGTTTTTGCTGCCAGCCTCGGTTGCTGGCAGGCGCTCAATGATTTGCGGGTCAATGGCCGCCAGGGCAGCAAGCCCCAAGCCCAAAAAACAGTAGAGCAGGACGATGGGGAATCGGCACAGCCCGTTCAGCAGGAGTACTTGAGCGGTTTCTGATTCGCTGCGCGCCGCCAAGATACGCTGGGCCTGACTTTGATCGCAGCCATAGTAGGCTGCGTAAAGGAAAATCCCCCCGATCAACATCGGCCAGAAGCCGTAGTCCTGTCCGGTTAAGCCCCAATCGTTGACCAAGGTTTGGGTGCGTTCGGCGGCGCTGAAGTCCCAGGCGATCAGATCACCAATGAAAAACAGGGCATAGATGACTGCGCCCACGAGTAGCGCCAGCTGCACAACGTCGCTGATGACCACAGCGGTAAGGCCGCCGAAGTAGTCGTAGAGCAGCGTGGCAATCATCAAAAGGGCCACGGCGCTGACAAATCCGATATCTAAAATCAGTGCGATGACCAGGGCACTGCCATAGATGGTCACAGCAGTCGCCACGCCTCGAAACAGTAAAAAGCATGCAGCGGCGGTGAGTCGTGTGGCTCGGCCTATGCGCTGCTCGAGAATTTCGTAAATAGAGGTAATGCCGAGACGGCGTGCAGGCAGCATGAGCCAAAGTAACGCCAGCATTGCCAGCGGCACTGCCAGTTCGTACTGCAGCCAAATCATTCCGCCACCGGCCACAAAGCCAACAAAGGCGGGGGCACCCAGTAAGCTGTTGGTAGAGCACTGGGTCGCGATAGTTGAAACCGCCAATGTCTTCGCAGAAAGATTGTGGCCGCCGAGAAAGTAGTCCTCGGACGATGATTGTTTTCGGCTTAGGTACACGGCCAGGCACAACATACCCGCCAGGTAGGCCCAAATGACGATCCAATCTAGGCTCTGCATTTATCGACTCCGAAACTCGGTTTTTTTTGCCACTTAACTCGGGCAAAACTTGCCCAATGGTGGGGGTTTGAGCCAATATCAAAGGGCATTGATCGAAACACTGAGCGGGGAGAGACCGCGCCGTGTGACGGGCCCTTCAGATCACAGTTATCGCGCACCTTGTGGGGCGATACACACGCCCTTGACGGCAATGCCTCGCATCGATGACCAAACAAGGATTGCCTTTGAACAGGCCTGCCAACCCAACCGCTATTGCATCTGCGCCTGCCGATATCGAAGCTATCGACTATGAAGTGATGTCGTATCTGATTCAGCTGTACGGCACGGAGCAGGGCCAGCGCATGCATCAGGATTTGCGCGAAATGGCCAGTCAGGCGGCGGGTGCGGTGGCAAAGCAGCAAAAACCAATCCTCGCATCGGCCAGCGCCGAGGCCATTTTGATTTGCTACGGCGACGGCGTGCAAATGTCGGGCGCGATGCCGCTGCAAGCGCTTGCCCAGTTTGCCCAAACCCGTCTCGACGGTGTGGTCAGCGGTATTCATATTTTGCCGTTTTTCCCTTCCTCCTCCGATGATGGGTTTGCTGTGGTCGATTACGAAAAAGTACGAACCGATCTCGGTGACTGGCCAGATGTTCAGGACTTGGCGAGGGGTTTTGACTTGATGGTAGATCTGGTGATCAACCACTGCTCGCGAGAGCATATTTGGTTCACCGACTACATAACCAATGCGGCCCCGGGCAAAGATTATTTTCACGAGCAGACACCTCATCCTGATCTTAGTCAGGTGCTGCGTCCGAGGAATTCGCCTCTGCTCACCGAAGTGCATACACGCGAGGGGGTTAAGCGCGTGTGGACCACATTCAGTGAAGATCAGGTGGATCTGAACTTCGCGAATCCCGATGTGCTTATGGAGTTCGCCAGAATACTGTTCTTTTATGCCAGGAACGGCGCCCGCTATATTCGGCTCGATGCCATCGCGTATTTGTGGAAACGAATTGGCACTACCTGCATGAGCCTGCCTGAAACACATATGGTGGTGCGCATCTTGCGTGGTTTGATCGACGTACAGGGCATGCCGCTGACTTTGATCACTGAAACCAACGTGCCGCATGAAGAAAATGTCAGTTACTTTGGGGAGGGTAACGAGGCACATTGGGTCTATCAGTTTTCTTTGGCGCCTCTGCTGCTGTACAGCTACCTGCTCGGGGATGCCAGAGCCCTGGTGGCCTGGACTGAGGGATTGACTCCTGCGCCTAGCGGGTGCAGCTATTTCAACTTTATCGCCTCTCATGACGGCGTCGGCCTGCGTCCTCTTGAGGGACTGCTGGAGGATTCCGAGATTGAGCAGTTGATCGACGTCGTACACCAGCGCGGGGGCTTTGCCTCGATGCGCAGCACGCCAAGTGGTGAAGAGCGTGTGTATGAACTGAACATCGCCTTGTTCTCAGCCTTCGGTGGCAGCGCCGGTGACATCGATGCCTATGTTGCCGCTCATCAACTGCTGATTGCCTATCAGGGGGTGCCGGGTTTGTACCTCAATGCGCTGCTTGGCAGCACGAATGATGTCAAACAGATGGAAATTACCGGTCGTACGCGTTCGATTAATCGCGGTAGCTGGAGTGCTGAAGAATTGGCTGAGCGCTTGGCGGATCCTGAGCGTCTGAACGCGAGGATTTTTAATCGCCTGTCCCAAAGCCTCAAAATCCGCGCGGATCAGAGGGCGTTCGCTCCAACCGCCCTGCAGAGGTTCGTGGGAGGTGGTAAGGATCACCTGATGTTCCTGCGTTTCGATGACAAGCAGCGACTATTGATTGTGGCTTCCTTCTCGGCGGAGCCGCAGAAAATCGACTGGCCCAGCGAGCTGGCGATGTCATCGGCCATGGCGAAGGATCTGCTCACCAACGTTCCTCACGCTGCGGATCAGCCCCTATCGCTGGCGCCGCATCAAGTGCTTTGGCTCGAACTCGGCTGATACCTGTGATGAAGGCTCGATTAGGCGGAGCGAACGGCGAGCTTTTGCGATTGCGGGCAACCAAAGTCGTCATAATCCTCAGCAGCGATTTCGGCGAGTCGCGCGGGCACCGTTGGACACACGCTTAACACCCGATTCCATGTGGGCACATAGGGTAGTTCTTGGCCCGACTCCAAATAGTCCTGACCCGATGTCAGTACGTTGTTGGCGAAGGTTTCCACCGCTCGTTCTTCCGCATCGCGATCAAACCGCAGTCCGTTGACCACCGCGTCGTTGTAGTAAGACTCGATTAAATCCAGTGCAATGCGCAGATAGGCGGCTTTAACGGTCCTGACAGTCCCGGTTTCAAAAACCGCCCCAAATGTTGCCAGTATGCGGAAAAGAGATGTGGCGATATCTGAACTCATGCGCGATAAGCCCTTTGTCTTATCGTTAGATGAAAGGTCCTGGTGTTTATGATCGTAATTGTCTGCGACTTCGATCTGGCAAACTTGCTTGGTGGAGTAGTTGCGATAGACCTCGGTCAAAATACCAATTTCGAGCGCCCAGTCGGCTGGAATGCGTAGAGTCTTCAGCAAGTCTACGCGGATGGCGAACTCGCCTGCCAGTGGATAGCGAAAGCTGTCGAGATAATCCAAAAAATGCTGCTCTGGAAATACGCGCTTCATCGCCCGCACTAAGGGGGAAACCAACAAACGACTCACCCGACCATTTAGCTTTCCTTCGGCGACCCGAGCGTAGAAGCCCTTGCAAAAAGCGTAGTTAAACTGAGGATTGGCAACCGGGTATAGCAGACGAGCCAGCAGGGATCTGTCGTAAGTGGTGATATCGCAATCGTGCAGAGCGACCACTTTAATGTTGGGCAGTGACTGGACGTAGCCGAAGCAGTACCAAACGTTACAACCCTTACCTAGGTCAATGGGGGCAACCCGGTGTTGCTTCAGCTCGTCTTGAAGCTTTGTCGCGCGAGGGCCGTCATTCCACAGCACCGTATGAGGAATTTTCAGACGTGAAAAATACTCTAGCGCATGAACATACTCTGCCTCGCTGGCCCGATCGAGACCAATCACTACATGTGCCAGGTAAGTCGCACCGTTCAGCGCGTCGATAATGTCGCTGAGCGCGTCTTGAGCCAGTTCTGAATAAAGACAGGGCAGGATTAGCGCCATGGGGCTGTGTTCAGCAAATTGGTGGAGCTCAGCCTCTAACGATTCGAGGGTGCGAGTCTTTAGGTTGTGCAGCGTCGTGACGGTGCCGTTTTGAAAAAAATCACTCAACGTTCGTATGCTCCGTTCGTCTTTGTTTGGGGGCGTCGTTGCTGCTCTGTAGCGCCAGCACTTGCTGCAAAGTCTGCAGCCACGTTTCGTGGCCAGCCTTTGGCGCAAAGTGCAATCTGGGGTGATCGAAGGATATGTATTGACCTGCCTTGTTCGGGAACAGGACAGCGGTATCGGCCAACGTCATCATGTCTAAATCGTTTTCCTCATCACCACAGGCCACCAGCTCTGGACTGTATTCGCTGCGGTTGAATTGCTCGGCGATGCTGAGCATGGCAGCGGCCTTGCTGCAGCGCTTATCGAGCACGGTCTGGAAAAGACCGCCACTCACCACCTGCAAACCAATGAAGCCGAGGATTTCTCGGAAGCGTTCGAGGGATTCCTGCGTATCCGTCCAAATGAGCGGCATGCTTGCTTGGCGCGCCTTAGCCTTACGTGCACCCGGCTCGGTGAGCCCGGTGCGGCCGGCTATCTCGACGACGCTGATGTCTCTGAAAAGCCTGAAATTAAACAGGTGCTCATCGCGAATGTGGTCAAGTAGATCTGAAATTTCTTCTGACGAGCGCCCAATCATCTCGGGAGCGGTCGCCGACGGCCAGCTGAGGCCTCCGCCATTCTCGAATATGTAGGGAGACGGAAATTTCCGAAAGTTGTTCAGCTCTGCCATTTCCACATGTGTTTTGCTGGAGGCCGGAACACACAGACATTCGTGCTGGTGGAGTGAGTCCATGGCATCTGCGGCGGCTTTTAGATCGTATCGCCGATCCAGTAGCGTCCCGTCCAAATCCGTGAAAACCAGCCACTTAGCGGAGTAATGTTTCATAATTCCCGGTATGTTGTTCATATCGACTCGCCCCTCAACTCTGATCGATAACTTTCACGTAGGAAAAGCAAGACCCGTGCCACCACAGCTATCGACGCTATTTGTGCGCCTTTATGAGGCAATATGCCTAAAGCCGAAGGGCTCCGGCACTTGCCAGGGGCGATTGAGGTGCGAAATGCACTGTTTTGGTGCGAATATTAAGGGCGAGGTTGGCGGCTTACATCAATCTGTTGCTTAGGGGACGCATCACCGTGTTACAGGGATGTCATGGGATTGGCAACTATATTGATTAACGTGATGATGGGTTAGCCGACTTAACCATAGGGATGCATCGAAGCAGCTGGTAGACGGCGAGACTGAAAATCACGAGAAGATGGGAGTCCAGATGAACGTTAAAAAATGCATGTTTCCGGCGGCGGGTTATGGGACGCGCTTCTTACCGGCGACTAAGTCCATGCCTAAGGAGATGCTACCCATCGTGAATCGACCGCTGATTGAATTTGGGGTTGAAGAGGCCTGTGAGGCCGGTATGACGGACATCTGTGTGGTTACCGGACGCGGTAAGCGCGCCCTGGAAGATCATTTTGATACTAATTTTGAGCTCGAACACCAGATTGCGGGCTCCGCAAAAGAGGCCGCCTTGGACCAAATTCGTGAACTCACGGAGGCCTGCACATTCAGCTATACCCGACAGCGAGCTATGCGGGGCCTTGGTGATGCGGTGCTTACCGGGCGAGCCTTGGTCGGTAACGAGCCCTTTGGTTTGGTTCTAGCAGACGACCTTTGTCTGAACCTCGCTGGCGATGGTGTGCTGAAGCAAATGAAGGTCTTGGCCGAGATCCATGATTGCTCGGTGATCGCGGTGATGGACGTACCAGACGACCAGGTCAGTAAGTACGGTATTGTGGTGGGTGAGGCCATGGAAGAAAATCTGCTGAAGGTGTCCTCCATGGTTGAAAAACCGGCAATAGAGGAGGCGCCATCCAATCTAGCCGTGATCGGTCGATATGTCTTAGGACCTGAGATTTTCGCGCATATCGAAAACACCGAACCCGGTGCTGGGGGCGAGATCCAGCTCACCGACGCTCTGAATGCCTTAGCCAAGAGCGGCAAGCTGCT
>JADHNQ010000095.1 GCA_016779425.1 Pseudomonadales bacterium
ATCAAAACCTATGTGAGACTTGGGTTTGGTGTAGGCATCATTGCATCGATGGCATTTGACAAAGAATCAGACTCTGATCTCGTGAGGATCGACGCTGGCCATCTGTTCACATCCAGCATCACGCATATTGGGTTTCGCCGGGGTACATTTTTGCGGCGCTACATGTTGGATCTGATCCAGTCTTTTGCCCCGCACCTAGAGCCTCGTACCGTTGCGAAGGCACAAGATTGCTTCACAGCGGCAGAACGAGAAGCGTTGTTCAGCGATATCGAGTTGCCGATTCGCTAGGGTTCCACGCAGACCGCTAGGCCTGAACGACATTGATGATGTTTTGGCTGTGCAGGCCACATTCCTTTTTTGTTGCTTCTTCCCACCACCAGCGTCCCGCGCGCTCGTGCTCAAAGGGGCCAACACTGCGCGTGCACGGCTGGCACCCTATGGATACAAAGCCCTGATCGTGAAGAGCATTGTATGGCACCTCGTGTTCGCGAATGTAATTCCATACATCCGCCGACGTCCATCGTGACAGCGGATTGAATTTGATCAGTGCGCTTGGCTGCCCCTCCGCCGAGGATCCGGCGAAATTTGCATCCTCTTCGCGCAAGGGAATATTGCCTCGGGTGATACTTTGATCCTGTCGTTGACCTGTAATCCAGGCATCAAGCTTTGCGAGCTTGCTACGAAGGGGGGCAACTTTTCTGACACCGCAGCACTCACCGTGGCCATCGCGGTAAAAACTGAACAGTCCTTTTTCCTTGACGAGGGTTTGCACGCCTGCGGGATCTGGATACAGCATTTCGATGGGCTGCTGGTAGTGCTCACGCACGGTGTCTATAAATTGGTAGGTCTCCTCGTGCAGTCGGCCAGTATCCAGGGAGAAAACGTCAACCTTCAAACCCAGCGCTTGTACGAGATCAATCAATACGACGTCTTCCGCACCGCTGAAGGAGAGCGCAATACGCCCAGGTTCGAATGATGTAAGCGCCTCTTGCAAGAGTAATCGAGTTTCCTCAAGCCGTGAGTTCTTGCTCGGTAATTCGCTAAGTTTTACTTGATCTAAAGGTGTCATCGTAGATTCCTCTAAAGCACAGAATGGGTTTGTCAGCCAGGTCTGAGGCGGCGGACATTAACAATCAGTTGTCCGTTAAAAAAATACTCTCTTGCTATATGCTTACGCGAAAATTCAGCTAGGGAACTGCAGTGGACATTTTGTGTTTGGATTTGGAAGGCGTATTGGTGCCCGAGGTGTGGCAGGCGGTAGCAAACGAAACCCAGATTCCGCAGTTGTTGAAGACGACGAGAGATATACCGAACTACGATGATCTGATGAAATATCGCCTCGGTATCATTGACCAACACGGCATTACCCTCAGCCAGATTCAGACTGAAATAGCCAAATTAACTCCCTTACCCGGGGCCCCAGAATTTCTTCGCTGGGCTCGACAGCATTTTCAGGTTGCCATCATCTCCGATACTTTTTACGAATTTGCCATGCCCCTCATGGCGCAGCTTGAGGAGCCTTTCTTGCTCTGCCATAAGCTCAAAATTGAGGAAGACCGAATCGTTGGGTATCGCCTTAGACAAACGGACCCGAAACGCTGCTCGGTTAAGGCCTTTAAATCTCTGTCACTGAACGTCATCGCAGCGGGAGATTCATTCAACGATGTGTCGATGCTAGAGGAGGCTGATGCAGGCATTTTTTTTCAAGCTCCGGATAATGTGCGGCAGCAATTCCCTCAGTATCCTTTGGCGGCAAACTACGAGGAGCTGCAGCGCCTAATTCTGCAGGCCCAGGCCGAGTTCAGCTGACGCATCAGATCAGACGCTCACGGTTATTCAAAGTCAGTTACCATGGGCGCGAGTGATGGCCGGGCGCTGACAAAGGGTCAAAGTTCACAGAGATATGATTGAAGGTGGAGAAAATAATGAGTCAAGGTTTAAAGTTTCGCGCAGAAATCGAGGCGTCTGCGCCAAAGCCTCTTCAAATCCCGGGCACGATCAATGCCTATACAGCGCTCATGGCTGAGCGTGTTGGCCATAAAGCGATTTACCTTTCTGGCGGTGGCGTGGCGAATGCGTCCTACGGACTGCCCGATCTCGGTATGACCTCGCTCAACGATGTTCTCGAGGACGTGAGGCGAATAACCGGGGCAACGGATTTACCTCTCCTGGTGGATATCGATACGGGTTGGGGTGGAGCTTTCAATATTGCGAAGACCGTCCGTGACATGACCGCAGCGGGCGCAGCGGCTGTGCATATTGAAGATCAGGTAGCCCAGAAGCGCTGCGGACATCGGCCTAATAAGGCCATCGTTTCGACAGGAGAGATGGTCGATCGAATCAAGGCGGCGGTAGATGCTAAAACGGACAATAACTTCGTCGTAATGGCGCGCACCGACGCTCTCTCTGTCGATGGTTTGAATGCTGTGATTGATCGCGCGGGCGCATTTGCTGAAGCGGGCGCCGACGCTATTTTTGCCGAGGCGATGACCGAGATTGAGATGTATAAGCCAATCGTGGAGACAGCAGGCGTGCCGGTGCTGGCGAATTTGACGGAATTTGGTCAGACACCACTCTATCACCTAGATGAGTTGGCTTCCGTTGGCATCGCCATGGCCCTGTATCCGCTATCGGCATTTCGGGCGATGAACAAGGCGGCGCTGAAGGTGTATCAAGTGCTGAAAGAAGAGGGCAGTCAGGCGAGTGTGGTCGATACCATGCAGACCCGAATGGAGCTTTACGATTTTTTGGGTTATCACGCCTACGAGGAAAAGCTGGATCAGTTGTTTGCAGATCAGGCAAACGGCTAGAGCCAACGTCTCGTTGGCTTTTAGAAGGCGCGTTTTTGAAAACATAAAAACCGCAATAATAAATCGCAACAAGGGAGATTGTGATGGCAGAGAAAAAACTAGGGGGCGCAGGCCTGCGAGGTCAAAGCGCGGGTAGCACCGAGTTATGCACCGTGGGTAAGAGCGGAACGGGGCTGACGTATCGCGGCTACGACATTACGGACTTGGCAGACAATGCAACCTTTGAAGAGGTGGCATACCTGATTTTCTACGGCGAGCTGCCAAACGCCAGTCAGTTAGATAATTACCGGTCAGTGCTCAAGTCAAACCGCAAATTGCCCGACACGCTATTGGAAGTATTGGAGCGCATACCCGCTTCGGCACATCCCATGGACGTGATGAGAACTGGTTGCTCCATGCTCGGGAACTTAGAGCCGGAGGGAGACTTCGCAAACCAGCAAACCGTTGCAAATCGGCTTCTCGGTGCATTGCCGGGAATCATCAATTACTGGTATCGATACAGTCATGACGGGGTACGTATTGATACCGATACCAATGCGGATTCCCTGGCCGGACATTTCTTGCAAACCCTGACGGGTAGCGAGCCCAGCGAGTTGCATCAGCGAGTCATGGATGTTTCCTTGATTCTTTACGCAGAGCACGAATTCAACGCATCAACCTTCACTGCCCGAGTATGCGCCTCAACCCTATCCGATATGCACTCCTGTGTGACGGGTGCCATCGGGTCTTTACGCGGCCCGCTACATGGTGGTGCCAACGAAGCTGCGATGGAACTGATCGAGAAATTTACGGCCCCAGAAGAGGCGACGTCTGGCTTGCTAGGCATGCTCGAGCGCAAAGAAAAGATCATGGGATTTGGCCATGCGATCTACAGCACCTCGGACCCGCGCAACGTGATCATCAAGCAGTGGGCCGAAAAGCTGGCAGCCGAGGTAGGCGATACGGTTCTGTATCCGGTTTCTTGTGCAATTGAAAAGGTCATGTGGGACGAAAAAGCACTTTTTGCTAATGCAGACTTCTTCCACGCTTCTGCCTATAACTTTATGGGAATCCCAACCAAGCTCTTTACGCCAATTTTCGTATGCTCGCGGGTATCAGGCTGGAGTGCTCATGTTATGGAACAGCGTGAGAACAACCGAATCATTCGCCCGAGTGCGGACTACGTCGGTCCAGAGCCTAGGGTGCTAAAGCCACTGGCTGAGCGCTAAAAGCTAGAAACGAACAATGCGGGTTTGGGCCTCTTGTCCCGGCCCGCTAAGTTCACGGGAAACGAGGATTCGCAAATCAGGGGCTGAGCTGCTTCGCCCTGTCCTAGATTACATCGCCGGGTACGCGAACCCAGCCCTCCATCAACACCCTGGCACTACGGCTCATCGTGGCCTTAGTGACCTGCCATTCATCATTCTGCTGAGCGGCGGCTGCGCCTACCTTGAGGGTGCCCGAGGGATGGCCAAAGACCACCTGATCGCGGGGGCCACCCCCTGCTGCTAGGTTGACCAATGTGCCGGGAATAGCGGCAGCAGTGCCAATCGCCACTGCCGCGGTACCCATCATGGCGTGGTGAAGTTTACCCATAGATAACGCCCGAACGAGCAGGTCGATATCGGCCCCTTCTATCTGCTTGCCACTCGAAGCCAAATAATTGCTGGGAGGGGCAACGAAGGCGACCTTGGGAGTGTGTTGACGAGCCGCGGCCTCAGACGGCTCATCAATGAGGCCCATGGCTACCGCTCCGTGAGCCCTGATAGTCTCGAACCTTTGCAGAGCATCTGCCGACCCATTGATGTCCTCCTGCAACTCGGTTCCCCGATAGCCCAAATCTTCTGCCTTCAAGAAAATTGTTGGGATGCCGGCATTTATCAAGGTCACTGGGAAGGCGCCGAGGTCTGGCACGCCCAGAGTGTCTACCAAGTTACCTGTGGGAAAGAGAGAACTGCCGTCAGTATCGGCAGGATCCATAAAATCGACGGCAATCTCAGCAGCGGGAAAGGTCACCCCATCAAGCTCAAAGCTACCGGTCTCCTGTACCTCTCCGTTACTGATAGGCACTTTGTTGACGATGGTTTTGCCAATATTCGCCTGCCAAATTCTGACCTCGGCGAAACCGTTTTCAGGAAGTCGCTCCGCGGGCAGCAAACCCTGTTGAATAGCAAATGGGCCGACCGCGGCGGACAGATTGCCACAGTTACCGCTCCAGTCGACAAAGGGTTGGTCTATCGATACTTGACCGAACAGGTAATCGACGTCGTGCCCTGGTTGTTTGCTTTGACTAACGATGACGGTTTTGCTGGTGCTCGAAGTGGCACCGCCCATACCGTCGGTATGCTTACCATAGGGGTCGGGGCTGCCAATGACCCTCATCAAGAGTGCGTCCCGACTCGGACCCGGGGCCTGCGCTGAGAGTGGCAGGTCTGCCAGATTAAAGAAGACTCCCTTACTGGTGCCGCCCCGAATATAGGTCGCTGGAATTCGAATTTGCGCTGGATGTTTTTGGGTCACAGTATTCTCCTAGCCCGCAGAAACCGAGGCCTCAAGAAAATCCTGAGCAAACCTCTGGAGCACACCGCCGGCTCGATAAATCGATACTTCTTCTGCAGTGTCCAGACGACAGGTCACAGGGATCGAAACGTCCTCGCCGTTACGCCGCGTGACGATCAAAGTGAGTTCCGTTCCGGGAGCCGGAGTGCCCTCGACAGTGAAGGTCTCTGTGCCGTCAATCTGATAGGTGGCGCGTGTTTGGCCGGTTTTGAATTCCAGAGGCAGCACTCCCATACCAACAAGGTTAGTGCGATGGATACGCTCGAAACCCTCTGCAACAATTGCCTCAACACCCGCCAGCCTGACCCCCTTGGCGGCCCAGTCTCGCGAACTGCCCTGGCCGTAATCTGCCCCGGCAACAATGATCAGTGGTTGTTTGCGCTCCATGTAAGTTTCGATGGCTTCCCACATTCTCACAACATCGCCATCAGGCTCGATACGAGCTAGAGAGCCTTGTACGACCTCGCCGTTTTCAACAACCATCTCGTTAAGCAGTTTGGGGTTCGCAAATGTTGCGCGTTGGGCGGTGAGGTGGTCGCCTCGATGGGTCGCATAGGAGTTAAAGTCTTCTTCAGGCAATCCCATTTTGTGTAAGTACTCGCCCGCCGCGCTGTTCAGCAAAATCGCATTGGAAGGTGACAGGTGGTCAGTGGTGATGTTGTCTCCGAGCACGGCGAGTGGGCGCATATCGGTAAGTGACCGTTCGCCGGCTAGTGCACCCTCCCAATAGGGTGGGCGGCGTATGTAGGTGCTTTGGGGCCGCCAGTCATACAGTGGGCTGATCTCATCAGTCACATCCTTAACGTTCAAAAACATCGGGTCATAGACTGCGGTAAATTGCTCTGGCTTGACGCTTTGTTCGACAATGGCATCGATCTCGGCATCGCTGGGCCAAATATCGATCAGTCGGACTGGATTGCCTTGCTTATCGGTACCGAGGATGTCTTTTTCAATATCGAATCGAATGGTGCCAGCAATCGCATAGGCCACCACAAGGGGTGGTGAGGCAAGAAACGCCTGCTTAGCGTAGGGGTGTATGCGTCCATCAAAATTACGATTACCGGACAGCACCGCAGTGGCGTAAAGGTCGCGGTCGATGACCTCCTGCTGAATTTCAGGATCCAGTGCGCCGCTCATGCCATTACAGGTGGTGCAGGCAAAGGCCACGATACCGAAGCCAAGTTGCTCCAGCTCCGGCAGCAATTTCGCATCTTCAAGGTATAGCTGCACGGCTTTAGAACCCGGTGCCAGCGAACTCTTTACCCAAGGCTTACGGGACAAACCCTTAGCGTTGGCGTTACGCGCTAGCAGCCCTGCTGCAATCACGTTGCGGGGGTTACTGGTATTTGTGCAGCTGGTGATTGCTGCAATGATGATAGCGCCGTCGGGCATTTTCCCCGGCTCAGATTCTACTGGACCACTAATGCCTTGGGCGGCTAACTCTTGAGTTGAAACCCGACGATGTGGATTTGATGGCCCCGCGATATTGCGCCCGACACTCGATAGGTCGAAACGCAGTAACCGTTCATATTGGGCCTCACGCATACCGTCTGCCCACAGTCCCGTTTGCCTAGCATAGGTTTCGACCAGGGCGACTTGCTCATCGCTGCGGCCAGTGAGCCTAAGATAGTCGATGGTCTTGTCGTCGATGTAGAACATCGCCGCACTTGCCCCAAATTCCGGGGTCATATTGGAGATGGTGGCACGATCTGTGAGGGTGAGCGCGTCGGCCCCCTCACCAAAAAATTCCAGATAGCTTGAAACAACGCGTTCGTCACGAAGGAATTCCGTGATCGCCAATACGATATCCGTAGCGGTAATACCCTCTTGGCGGACGCCCACTAACTCGACGCCGATAATATCCGGCAAACGCATGTAGGAGGCGCGCCCCAACATGACGCTTTCCGCTTCTAGGCCACCGACACCGATTGCGATGACGCCTAGCGCATCGACGTGGGGTGTATGGCTGTCTGTGCCAACCAATGTGTCAGGAAAGGCGATACCGTCGCGAGCATGAATGACCGGCGACATCCGCTCCAAATTAATCTGATGCATGATGCCATTGCCCGGTGGGATGACGTCGACGTTTTCGAATGCGGTCTTGGTCCAGTCAATAAAGTGAAACCGATCATCGTTGCGGCGATCTTCAATGGCGCGGTTTTTCGCGAAGGCATCTTTTTCATACCCCGCATGTTCAACCGCCAGTGAATGATCGACGATCAGCTGAGTCGGCACGACCGGATTGACTTTTGAAGGGTCCCCGCCTTTTGCCGCAATGGCATCCCGCAGTCCAGCAAGGTCAACCAG
>JADHNQ010000096.1 GCA_016779425.1 Pseudomonadales bacterium
GTCAGTATCCAAGATCGCATCAAGGATATGATTATCAGCGGTGGCGAGAACGTTTACCCCGCCGAAATTGAGGGCGTGCTGGCTACCCATCCTGGTATTCGTGAAGCTGCGGTCATCGGTCAAGAAAGCGAACGCTGGGGTGAGTCTCCCTTGGCAATTGTCGTGCGCAGCGACGAGAGCCTTGGCGCGCCTGAGGTGCTGGAGTTCTGCCAAGGCAGGCTTGCGCGTTTCAAACAGCCTCAGGTGGTTGAGTTCGTCGACGAAATACCGCGCAACCCTAGCGGCAAAATTCTCAAGCGCGTGCTTCGGGAGCAATTTGACCGCAAAGCTCCGGTATAAGTGAATGTTCAGCCTCGACGTCTGGCCATGGGTCAGCGGTCAGGGTAGGGAGAGACCATGGAACTGAATGAACTGCGGCAGCGGCTCGAAGTGTTTTGCGCAGTGCATTACGCAGAACCGAGCGAAGTCATAGAAGTAGTGGTCATGCCGGGCCATGCGGGCTTCGCCTACGGATTTCGCGTGGCGAGCGCGGGAACGGTCGAATCATGGTTCATTCGCCTGCCGCCTCCGGGCGTAAAGTGGGTGGGCACTGCGGATGTGCTCAGACAGGTTGCTGTGCTAAATGCGCTCGACGGCGCAGATGTGCCGCACTGTTCCGTGAAATGGTCCGGCGATGACACACAGTGGTTTGGCTCGCCTTATTTTATCGTGCCATGGCTCGAGGGCGATGTGATGCGTATCGGGCCGGACGATTGGGGATACGGACTTTCCGCAGCTCAGCATCTGGAATTTGGTCGCCAGGCGATGACAGCGTTGGCAGGCCTTCATCGAATTGATGTTGCCAAGGTGCCCTATCTGGGTGCCCCTGTACCCTTTGCCGAAGACGTCACCCGCTGGGATCGTTTTTTCGAGAAAGCAGCCGAACCACAGCGGCTGGCTGATGTGCCTAGGGTTCGCCAGCGCCTGCTGGACACCATGCCTGCGGATGCGCCGATTGGCATCTTCCACGGCGACTTTCAAACGGCCAACCTCTTCGCGTCTAAGGATGCACAGCTGCTTGCGCTAATAGACTTTGAGCTAACGGGTATCGGCGCGACCCTCAACGACGTCGGCTGGATATGTACCTTCAGTGATCGTGGTGCCTGGGATAGCGAATCGCCACGAACCATGTTTTTAGATCCAGATACCCTGATAGACCTGTATCAGAACGCCTACGGGCAAAGGGTGAAGGACTTGAATTGGTACCGGGCCTTGGCAGCCTATAAATTCGCCATTATCAGCGGACTGAATTTGAGCCTGCACCGACGCGGCAAGCGAGTCGACGAAACCTGGGAGATCACGGCGCTGTCAATGAAGCCGCTGATTGATCGAGCGCAGCAGCTACTGGGCTAAGCTTCGCCGCTCAATGTACATGACCAGGCTGATCATCAGGACACGGGCCTAACTCTACTTGAATGGTGGAATGCTCGATGTCGAATCGCTCTTTGAGCAGTTGCTTGATATCACGCACCACGGTTTGCACCTGCGCACTTTCGGGTATCAGGGCATGGAGCGTGAGCAGCGGCTTTTCGGCGGTTAAGCCCCAGGCGTGGACATGATGGACGCCGTCCACCTCGTCAATTTCTTCGGTCAGCGTCTGTTTGATTTGCGCCAAGTTCACTCCTGCAGGAACACCCTCCAGCAGAATGTTCGCTGATTCCTTCAGCACCGCATACGCCCCGCGACTCAGAATCACCACGATGGCCATCGTGAGCACCGGGTCAGCGTAAAGCCAGCCGAAACTCATCACAATAACCGCAGCCACCATGGCGGCGACGGAGCCGAGTAAATCTCCCAGCACGTGCAGGGCTGCACTGCGGATGTTGGTGTTGCCGCTGGTGTCATGTAGCAGGCGAAAGGCGATCAGATTCACCACGAAGCCAAGGGATGCAACGATTAGGGTCGGCCAAGGATTCATCGCTTCTGGATTCATCAGGCGTTGCAAGGCTTCCACGGTGATCCAAATAATCAGAACGACTAGGGTAAGACCGTTTACAAAGGCGGCCAGCACCTGAAATCGGTGATAACCATAGGAGAGTTGTTGATCGCCGCCGCGGGTCGACAGATGCGCCGCCCACCATGCCAGGCCCAGGGCCGTGGCGTCTAAAAACATATGCCCCGCATCCGCGACCAGTACTAGTGCGTTTGCCCAAAGGCCAACCCCAAGCTCTATCAACATAAAAGAAGTGATCAGCAGGCAGGCTTTGCGTAATGCCGCGATGTCGTTGTCCGAATGATGATGTGCGTGGGCCATAAGCCACTGTAGCAGCGCGAATTTGGGCCTGCCAGTAGGTGCGCTGCTTGCATCCATTGGGTAATCTCGCTCACCAGTTTTGACATGAGAGGGGATTGATATGGAACGCATGAGTCTTGAATTCATCGACCGCGTCGCGGTGCTGAAGTTCAACCACCCGGAAGTGATGAATGCAGTGGGCGGTCAAATGCTCGAAGACTTCGCCGAAGCCATCGCGCAAATCAAGGCCCGCGGCAGCGAGACCCGCTGTTTGCTTCTCACTGGCGAAGGTCGCGGATTTTGCGCCGGCGCAAATCTGAACGACGACAGCGACAAGCGTCGTAAGGGTGGAGCAGGTGACGGTTTGCGCAACACCTACCATCCGCTGATGTTTGAACTTCGCGCTCTGAATATGCCGATGGTGACCGCGGTCAATGGAGCCGCCGCTGGCGTTGGCATGAGCTTTGCCATGATGGGTGACATTGTTTGCGCCTCGCGCCAAGCCTATTTTTTACAGGCCTTCGCGCGCATCGGCTTAATTCCTGACGGCGGGGCAACGTTCCTGTTGCCTCGATTGGTTGGCTGGGGCCGTGCTATGGAACTATCACTGCTGGCCGAGCGGCTCCCGGCAGAGCAGGCCCAGGAGTGGGGTTTGGTCAATCGTGTTTACGACGACCAAGAGGCACTGATGACCGGTGCCATGGACGTTGCCAATCGCCTTGCCAATGGTCCTAAGTCGTTGTCGCTGATCCGCAAGGCCTACTGGAAGACGTGGTCGAATTCTTACGAGCAGCAGTTAGAGCTTGAATCCGATCTGCAAAATGAAGCCGGCCAAAGCAGTGACTTCAAAGAGGGTGTCAGCGCATTTTTGCAAAAGCGCGATGCTCAGTTCAAAGGACAGTAAAACATCAGGTCGGATACAACACAGTCAATAAGGGGAGATAAATGACAGGATCACTTGCAGGCCGCGTGGCCTTGGTTACCGGCGGCGGACGGGGCGTCGGCCGCGGCATTTCCATGGCGCTCGCCGCTGAAGGTGCGACCGTCGCGGTAAATTATCGACGGGATAGCGAGGCCGCTGAAGAAACCGTTGCCGCCATCGAGGCGGCAGGTGGCAGGGCCCAAGCCTACTCCGCCTCGGTTGACGATTACGAACAGAATGCTGAGATGGTCGCCGCCATAGAGGCTGATCATGGTCCTATTGGAATTTTGGTCAACAACGCAGGCATCGCCAGTCGGGGCCAAAGCGTTGAGCAAACCGATCCCGCCGAGCTTCAGCGTGTCGTCGCCACTCATGCATTCGGTCCGCACTATCTGAGCAAGCTGGTGATTCCCAAGATGCGCACGCTCGACCGCGGCGATATCGTCATGATCTCCAGTGTCGCTACCCGGTCACTTAGCGGTTTTGGGGCGCCGTACAACATGGGCAAGACAGCCATGGAAGCCCTGGCCTATACGTTAGCGAAAGAAGAACGGCCCCATGGCATTCGAGTCAACATTGTTGCTCCCGGTCTGGTGGATACCGACATGGGCCAGCGCCTGATGAATGCCCTGCAGGGGGTTGAAGACCTTCGTACCCTGGACCAGAGCATGCCCTGGGGACGCGTCTGTCAGCCGGATGATGTTGCCAATGTGGTCAAATTCTTGGTCAGTGACGCCAACTCGTATCTGACCGGAGAGCGGCTTTACTGCGACGGCGGCGGGCAGGATATTAACCGCCGCTAGTCCTTCGGCTGTGAGACTTGAGGCATTGCTTGATCAGGCAAGGGCTTCTAAGTGGGCTGTGACGGACCGAGCCAGTGCATCTAGGTCGTAACCGCCCTCCAGGGTCGATACCACCCGACCCTGGGCATATTGGTTGGCGATTGACACGATAAACTGTGTTACCCATCGATAGTCATCCTCAACCAACTGCAAATCCGCCAGGGGGTCGTTCACGTGGGCGTCAAAACCCGCAGAAACGAACACAATATCAGGCTGGTGTGCCTCCAATGCAGGCAGCCAATCACGTTCAAGAGCGGCACGAAACACCTTGCCATCACTGCCGGCACCTAGCGGCGTATTCACAATATTGGGTTGGACTAGGTCATCGAGACGGTTGGGGTAGTAGGGGGACTGAAAACTGGAGCAGACGAGTATTTGCGGATGATCGCGACAGACATCTACAGTCCCATTGCCATGGTGAACGTCGAAATCTAGGATGGCCACGCGCTCGACGTCTGCATGATCAAGCGCAGCAATGGCGGCGATAGCGACGCTGTTGAGCAAACAAAATCCCATGGCACTATCGCGTTCCGCATGGTGGCCAGGTGGCCGCACAGCGCAAAAGACCCTCTGCTGGGCACCATTGAGCACCGTGTCCATGCCAGAAAATACCGCCCCGGCGGCGAGTTCAGCCGCACTGAAACTTGCAGGGCTCATCCAAGTATCGGGATCCAGCGGCACAATGCCTTCTTGGGGTATCGACCCACGCAGAAAATCCACATGGGACTGACTGTGGGCAGCGAGAATGCGTGAGGTTGGCACCGGCTGCGGCTGAACGACCTCGAAATCTTGGGTGAGGCCGATTTGTGACAGGTGCTTCATCAGGTGGCTTAATCGCTCTGGTCGCTCGGGATGACCGTCCATTACCTGATGATTGAGATATTCTGGGTGGGTATAGATTCGCATACTGGGTAGGCCTCTAATTGCCGCGATAGGCTAACTCAGTGCGCACTCTAGGCCCATGGGTGACTCGCGTCCTACGCATCAACACCTGTGAGGCACCTTAGGTTAAAAACCGGGAGAAAGTGATTGAACACATTGCTGCTTTTTTTGCGCACAGCCGTAGCAGCCTGCATGGGCCTCTTCGTTTGGGTATTGGCTCGAGATCTATTTGCCAACGGCGAGAACCTTATGGCGGTAACGCTGCCGGTTTGGATGTCAGGCCTAGCCGGTGGCGTGGTAAGCGCACTGTTCTCGCCAAGACAGGGAATCGCCTTGGCCTTCACGACAGGTGTCATATTGGCGGTGTTGTTTCTCGCCTTTCGTCATCTGTATTTGGGCCTGCCTCTCGGGGCAAATACCCTGCTCACCCTGTGGCCGATGTGGTTCCCTGTAGCGTATTACCTGGGTGCCTACGGTTATCTCAGACTACTGCAACGCGTGTATCGCGGCTGAAAATAACCGCGGAGAAAACGATGGAAGAACTAAGCAAGTACCTCAAACCCGGCCAGCGGATTTATGTTGCTGGCAGCAGCAATGAGCCAACGGGTTTACTGCAGGAAATGGCCACAAGCGACCTGCCGGAAAACCTCGAGTTTATTCAATTCCCCCTGCCAGGTTTAAATCAGACCGACTTCACCCAATTCAGCGCCACTGCATCGGCAACCACATTTTTTATGTCTTCTGCCTTGGCGCGAGGTGACACTGCCCGCGTGAACTATCTGCCCATGCAAATGCGCGCGACCTACGATTATCTTGGTGCGAATGTCGATGTGTACCTGCTGCAGGTTGCCTATGACCACGCGGGTAAGTTGCGCGTTGGTCCAAACGTAGACTTCCATGAGAGCGTGCTAGCGCAGAATCCCACGGTGATTGCTCAACTGAATCGACGCGTGGTTGCACCAGCAGGCAGTCTGCTGATGAATCCCGCACAAATTGATGTGCTGATCGAAAACGATATTTCAGCGCCCGCACTGGTGCCCGCAACCATTGACGATGCAGCACAGGAGATTGGCAGACTGGTCGCACAATTGATTCGTGACGGCGACTGTTTGCAAACCGGGATTGGCGCCATCCCGGCGGCGATTTTGAATCAGCTCACGGACAAAAATGATCTGGGTATGCACGGTGGCCTGATTGATGACGGTGGCATGCGATTGATTCAGCAAGGCATCCTCAACGGTGCCAGAAAGGCCATTGATAACGGCAGGCATATCGCGGGTATGGCACTAGGAAGTGACGACCTGATGCAGTGGCTGGCAAGCGAACGTAATGTAGTGTTCCGCGGGGCTAACCACACCCATGAGGTAAACGTGATTCGTCAGCTGGACGGTTTTGTGTCGGTCAATTCCGCGGTAGAAGTCGATCTTTTTGGGCAGGTAAATGCCGAAATGGCGGGTGGCCGGCAGATATCGGGCACCGGGGGTAGCGTAGATTTTATGCGCGCGGCTAAGGCATCAAAAGGCGGTCGTTCGATCGTCGCCATGAACGCTACCGCGCGTGGTGGCAGCGTGTCGCGTATTGTGCCCAAGGTGGAGATGGTCACGGCCCTTCGAACAGACGTTGATACGGTGGTGACCGAATACGGCGTGGCGCAGATCAAAAATTTACCAAACCGCGCCCGAGCAGAGGCGCTGATCAACATTGCCGCGCCACGGTTTCGTGATGAACTAAGGGACGCGCTTTAGTATCTTACGGTCCATCCGGAGCAAGATGAGCGAGGAAGAAAGCGTACTCTTCTGCCAACTCTTGGAGCGCCGTAAAACGACCCGACTGTCCCCCATGACCTGCACCCATATTGGTTTTCAGTAACAGCACATTGTTGTCGGTCTTGGTGTGCCGCAGCTTGGCCACCCACTTCGCGGGTTCCCAGTAGGTGACGCGAGGGTCGTTCAAGCCGGCGGTTACCAGCATGGGCGGATAATCTTGGGCACTGACCTGATCTACGGGTGAATAGCTGCGAATGTAATGAAAGGCCTCTTCGTCTTCGATGGGATTACCCCACTCCGGCCACTCCATGGGTGTTAAGGGTAAGTCTGGGTTCAGCATGGTGGTCAGTACATCGACAAAGGGCACGTGAGCCGCCACGGCGCCGAAGAGTTCTGGCGCTTGGTTGACGACGGCGCCCATAAGCTCGCCGCCAGCGCTGCCGCCGCCGATGGCAATCTTGCCGGCTCGTGTATACCCGTCACTGATCAAATGCTTGGCGCAATCAACAAAGTCATTAAACGTGTTGGTGCGCTGCTTCAGCTTGCCAGCGGTATACCAGTGGTAACCAAGGTCATCACCGCCACGAACATGGGCGATGGCGAAAACAAAACCGCGGTCAAGCAGCGAAATCACGTTGCTGGAAAAACTCGGCGGTATGGCATGCCCATAGGCACCATAGCCATACAGATATACTGGGGCAGTGCCGTTAACCAAGGTGTCTTTGTGCCGCACCAGACTCATCGGTACATGGGTGCCGTCGCGCGCGATTACCTGCAGCCTCGCGCTGACGTAGTCTGATGCCTCATAGCCGCCGGGGATCTCTTGCACCTTCAAACTTGTCAGCGCCTTTGTTTGCCAGTCGTAATCGAAGACCGTGTGGGGTGTGACCATGGAGGTATAGGCAAGCCGCAGGGTGCTGGTG
>JADHNQ010000097.1 GCA_016779425.1 Pseudomonadales bacterium
ATTTAAGTATGACCGTAGTCGTGGCTTCCCCGCGTCAGGCTACCGAATCCAGGTCTTTGACATGGTTTTCTTTTAACGCGTTGATTGAAAACCACGTTAGCGCATTGGCCAAAGCGATATAGCCTGCGACCCACATCGAACTGCCTGCGAAGACGAGCAAGCTTGTGGCAATAATTGGCGCAAAACCGCCCCCTAATATTGCCCCTAACTGATAGCCGAGGGATGCGCCTGAGTATCGCACTTCGGTGCTAAACAGCTCCGCGAGGAGCGCCGCTTGCGGCCCGTACATCATGGAAACCAATATGTGCGCGACAGAGAGCGCGATGGTGATTAGCAACCAGTCCCCGGTATCGATCATGGCGAACATGGCGAAGGCCCATAAGCCGGTCAAAATCGCGCCCAACTTATAGATTCCGCGACGCCCGTGACGATCAGACCAAGCACCGAAAATGAAATTTGCCGGTATTGCAAACATGGTGCTAATCAGCACGGCCGTTAGCATATCTGAGCGGGCGATATTCAACCCCTCAGGGTCGTTGCCGTAGGAGATAATCCACGCCACGCAAATATAAAAAGTGACCTGCACGCCCAGGAAAGATCCTGCCGCCAGACCAATCTCACGAGGATAGGTTTTCAGTGCCTGTACCACCGGCGAGCGTGGCTTCGCCTCAGCGGGACTAGCGGCTTCCGCCAGCTCTTTAAATGCCTCGGTGTCCTCCAGCTTCAACTGAACGTACAAACTCAAACCGATCAGCAGCACGCTGGAAATAAAGGGTACTCGCCAACCCCAATCCATAAAGGCTTCGTCGGACAGGTTACCGCTTACCGCCAGGAAGGCCAGGTTCGCGAGCACCAGACCGGCCGGCGCACCAACCTGAGCGAAGGCGCCATAAAATCCACGCTGATTGGAGGGTGCGTTTTCTGTCACCAACAACATCGCTCCACCCCATTGTCCCCCCACAGCCAATCCCTGCACAAAGCGCAAAAATATGAGCAGCAGCGGAGCCAGTGGTCCTACCTGCTCATAGCTGGGGAGCAGTCCTATCAGGGTCGTTGCAACGCCCATCATCATCAAAGCAGTAACGAGTGCCGCCTTGCGGCCGACTCGATCCCCGAAATGACCGAATACCACGCCGCCCACTGGTCGCGCCAAGAAACCCACCGCGAAGGTACTGAAGGAGGCGATTAGACTCACATAGCGCGGCATATCCTCGGCAAAAAACAGTGTCGGAAATACCAGCGCAGCCGCAGTGCCGTAAATAAAAAAGTCATACCACTCGATACTCGTGCCACCCAAGGCTGTCATGGCGACAGTTCGCATAGACCGCGCTGTGGGTTCAACTTTTTCGGTGGGTGTTTGGTTACCGTTCTGATCGGTCATTTGTGATCAATCCTTACGTCGTTCTACTTCAACCCGTCGGATTAAGGCATGGTTCTAGCGAGGGATATGACAAACCACTTAATCACGAGCCCGTATTTTTCCGCATAGAAAGATCCTCTGCGAAAAATCGAACCGAGCGATTGGATTCCCCTCTGCCTCACTCTTAGGACATGATAACCCATCAGTCGCCTATGACGAGTCTACTCAAACAAACCATGATCATTCGTTTACTACTCTTTAGCCTGACTGCAATGTGTGCGGGCAGCTTGTCAGCCGAGGCCCCTTTGCGCATCGCAGTTGCGAGCAATTATGCAAATGCACTCCGGACCATTTTAGCCCAGTATCGAGAAGAAACCGGTGACATGGAAAAGATATCTGTGAGCATCGGCTCGACCGGAAAGCTTTATGCCCAAATCCTTGGAGGCGCACCTTTCGATCTGTTTCTTGCCGCCGATGTCGAGCGGCCGCAAAGACTCGCGCGAGATGGCTTTGCATTGGGTCCGAGCCAAATCTACACCAAAGGCAGGCTGGTGATATGGCAACCCGATCAGCTATCAAGCTTACCCATGGAGCGACAACTCGAGCAGATTGAGCGGCTTGCCATGGCAAATCCTCGACTCGCGCCCTATGGATTAGCCGCCGAGCAAACCCTGCAGCATTTGAAGTGGCAGCCGCCCAATCATCTGACCGTCGTGACCGCGGAAAACGTCGGTCAAGTTTTCGCCATGGTCAAGACAGGCAATGCCGACGCGGGATTTGTCGCGCTATCTCAGGTGATAGAACAAGGAGTGACGAAAAATCAGTATTCGGTGGTGAATGACAACTTCCATCATCCCATCTCCCAGGGCGTAGTGCTGCTGAAAAATGGTGCCCAGCCCGCCAGGGCCAAAGCATTTCTTCGTTTTTTACTCAGCCAACGCCCCATAGACATCCCAGAGGCGGCCCTGGATGCCACCCCCAGGGAGGCCGATATCAGCGGCCGATAAACGTCGGCTCGCGCTTCTCTACAAAGGCCTTAGTTGCATTGCGATGATCTTCAGTCTGACCGCAGTGCACATGATGCGTGGCCTCTAGATCAAGGCAATCATCAACGTCGCCCGAGGACATCGCCCGTGCGAAGTTTTCCTTCATATAGCGATAAGCGACCGCAGGACCTACTGCCAGCTGCGCCGCAATTTCTTGGGTTTTTGCCGCCAACTCATCGGGTTCGCAAACCCAATTTGTCAGACCCAGATCCAGCGCCTCCTCGGCGCTTACCCGCTCAGACATAAAATAGAGCTGCCTAGCCTTCGCCGTGCCAATTAATTGCGACATAAAAAAGGTGCCGCCGTAGTCTCCAGAAAAACCGACCCGCGCAAAGGCCGTGGTCATAATCGCATTGCTCGCCATGACCCGCATGTCGCAGGCAAGTGCCAAGGACAAGCCCGCACCCGCTGCTGCGCCGGGCAGTGCCGCGATGGTTGGCTTGGGCATGCTGTAGAGCTTGCCGGCGGTGGCGCGCTGATTCACTCGCTGACGGTGAATGGCAGCATCAATAGTGTTGTCGCCGACAGTACCGTCACCACTGGCAGCCATACCCTTGACGTCGCCACCCGCGCAAAATCCCTTACCTGCACCGGTAAGCACGACGCAGCGCACCTGGGTTTTGAGTTCGGCATCTGCTAATTGTTGCGCAAGCGCTGTGGTCATTGCACCGCTCATCGCGTTGCGCGCATCAGGACGATTGAGTGTTAACGTTAGAACGCCTTCCTGTAAGTTTGCGAGTAAGTCCTCGGTGCCCGTATCAATATTAGTTCCCATTCTTGCGCTCCCAGTAAATTAGTGCTGGAACACCTTAACAAGTGGTACAAAAATGTAAAACCCAGTGAAGATTCGGGGCGGTGTCGCATTGCCAAATGCGACGATCTCTTTACCATCTGCTCGAATCTGATCAGTCGAGACCGTGCCATGCTTACTCCCATGATGACACTGCATCTTGCTACCGTCGCTCCAGCGGCCATGCTAGGCACTTACCTTATGTTCTGGGCAAAGGGCACTGCAGCCCACCGTCTGCTGGGTAAGATCTACATGACGCTGATGCTCATTACCGCCCTCGCCAGTCTGTTTATTCCCGCGGCCGTCGGACCGCAGTTCTTCGGACACTTTGGATGGATTCATTTGCTTTCCGTATTGGTGCTCGTATCCGTACCAAGGGCCTACTACGCAGCCAAAAGCCATAACGTCACAAGCCATAAGTTCGCGATGGTCGGGGTATATGCTGGCGGCATTTTAGTAGCGGGCCTGTTCACATTGGCTCCAGGCCGCTACATTCACCAGCTAATCTTTGGCTAGCTCAGCAATCACAAGCCTGGGTATGCCTTATGCAATTGAGTGAGGATGGTGGGCTTACTGGTATCTGCATCTACCCCTATACTCAAACGAATAAAAACTAATACATGCCTTGGAGAGAACGATGAGTGAGCAAACCAATCCGCAGCAATTCGAGACCTTTGACCTCAACATCGAGAACGATATTGCCCATATCTGTTTGAATCGTCCGGAAAAGCGCAACAGCATGATCCCATCCTTCTGGGAGGATCTGCCCAAGGTCGTGCGCGACATTGACAGCAACTCGCTGGCGCGTGTCATTGTCATCTCCTCCAGCGGTCCGGTATTTACCGCAGGCATGGATCTCAATGCATTTGCGCCGAAAACCAATACGAGTGCCGAAGAAGCCAAGCGCGAGCGCATTCGCCATGGCGCCGCATTTTATGACACCGCACGTAAAACTCAGGATGCCTTCAATGCCCTAGAGGCCTGCCGCCTACCGGTACTGGCTGCGATACAGGGCGGCTGCGTTGGCGGCGGCCTGGATATGGTGACGGCTTGCGATATGCGCTACTGCACACAAGACGCCTTCTTCACGATTTTTGAGATCAACATCGGTATGACCGCGGACGTGGGCACCTTTCCTCGCCTGGTGCAGCAAATGCCCGAAGGTCTGGTGCGGGAGCTAGCATATACCGGACGACGCATGCCCGCTGACGAAGCCTTGGGCACGGGGTTGGTGAATCGCGTCTTTGCCAACCAAGAAGAAATGCTGGCAGGCGTTATGGAAATTGCTGCAGAAATCGCTTCGAAGGCCCCGCTGGCCGTTTATGGATGCAAGCATTTGATCAACTACTCCAAGGACCATACGACCGCGGACACCCTGGATTATGTGGCGATATGGAACGCATCATTCCTGCAAAGCCAGGAAATGCAGGAAGCCATGATGGCGAACGCGGAAAAACGCTCCGGAGACTTCGTTACTCTACCAACGCGTCAGAAGAGCTTCGGCTCAAACTAAATGCGTTAAATATGAAAAGCCTTGGGAGGGGCGAAGATGACCATACAGCTACGACAGATATGCTTGGTTGCCCATGAACTTGAGCCGGTGGTTGATGACCTGCGCAGTATTCTCGGCATCAACAGTTGCTACGTGGATCCAGGTGTCGCCAAATTTGGCCTTGAGAACAACTTGATGCCAATCGGGCGAAATTTTCTGGAGGTGGTCGCCCCGATTCAAGAAAACACGGCGGGTGGTCGCTACTTGGATCGGCGCAGCGGAGACGGTGGCTACATGGTGATTACACAAGTCGATACGTTGCCGGAGCATCAGCGCCTGCGACAGTGTGCTATCGACAATGGTGTACGCGTAGCCTACGAACACTCCAGCGATCAATGGACATTGACACAGCTGCATCCTGGCGATTTGAAGGCCGCGTTTCTCGAGCTGGAATACGATGCCGAAGAAGACTTCAACGGTCGCTGGAATCCCGTAGGCGGAACCGGCTGGGAGGATCAGGTCAAACAGGATATCACCCTGGACTTTGTTGGCGTGGAACTCCAAGGCGATGACCCGGAAGCTCTTGCCGAGCTCTGGTCCAGATGTACTGACTTGCCCCTAGAGCACGACGCTGCAGGCAGCCCGACCATTGGCTTCAATAATGTCGTACTGCGTTTTGTACCCGCCGCCGATGGCCGGGGACCCGGTCTAGGGGGGCTAGATATTGCTGTGGCGGACCGAGAACATATTCTGCGCGAAGCCAAGGCGCGCAAGGCCTATGTCAGTGATGACCAGGTCAATATCTGCGGCACGCGCTGGTACCTTAAAGACGCCTAGCAATCGGCGAGGTGCTCGCCGATAACACGCTGATCAATCAGGTGCTGTATTTCGCTTTCGGTCAAGCCCAGTTGTTTTAGCACCTCGCGGCTGTGCTCTCCTATATGCGGAGCCCTCCTCGGCTTGGCCCCCATACCTCTATCCGCAATGAAGGCAGGCTTTAAGTAGTGCAGGTCACCAACGCCTTGATCGTCAAATGTACCGAGCAGTCCCGTCGCTGAGAGCTGCGGGTCCGCAAGTACCTGGGAAAGTTCGTTGACCACTGCGCAAGGCACATCGATGCGGCCGAGGTCTTCAAGCCACTGCGCGTTAGTGCGGCCTACCGCGACCTGAGCAATCAATTCATAGAGTTCATCAATGCGATTCGAACGCTCGGCGCCATTGCTAACCCACGCCTCACCGGCCAGAGATGTTTCGCCGACCAGTTCCAAAAAGCGAATCCACTGCTTGGTGCTGTAGGGCATGATCGCCATGTGACCGTCGGCGGTTTCGAAAGGCCGGCGGTGTTTAGACATTAGCCGCTGATAGCCTATGTCTCCTTGTGGTGGTGTCATGGTGTGACCAGCGAGATGTTCAGCCAACATAAAACCCGCCATGGTTTCCAGCATGGGCACCTCGATACTCTGGCCCTCTCCAGTGCGCTCTCGATGTACGAGAGCTGCTGCCACCGACATGGCCAAGTGCAGTCCGACAACTTTGTCGCATAGTACGCTGCGCACAAATTGCGGCGCGCCGTCTGCGTCTGCGTTAAGAGCCGCGATACCCGAGCGTGCCTGAATGATGTCGTCGTAGGCCGGGCTGTTCGCATCAGGGCCATGACTGGCGAATCCCGGCGACCAGCAATAGACGAGATCGGGCTTAACAAGCCTCAGCTGTTCATAGGCAATGCCCAGGGCAAGCGCCGACAGTCCCCTCATGTTGTGAATCACCACATCGGCGTCTTCAACAAGCTGAGACACAATCTTTTGCCCAGCAGCCTGCTTGAGGTCTATCGCGATACTGCGTTTATTGCGGTTGAAATTGGCGAAACCCGCACCGATATCTTCGCTCGGGCCAGGCCGCACTGCGCGAAAACCATCGCCCTGCAGTGGTTCGACCTTAATAACGTCGGCGCCAAAGTCGCCAAGAAACTGGCTGGCGTAGGGACCAAGAACCACGGTGGTAAAGTCCACCACCTTAATACCCTCGAGCAAGTTCAACACTGCGTTACTTAAATCTCGGTGCGTTAATCAAATTCTTTCTCGCCACTGGCGAACAGCAGGTAAAAGACCATGCCGAACAGAGTTACGCCTGCGGTGACTTGGAACACCAGATCCCAAGAGCCTGTGTATTCGAGAATGAGTCCGGTTACCGCGACCCCGACGATGCCGGGAATGGTACCAGCCGTATTCGTGATACCCATCAGCGTGCCTGCATGTCGGGGGGCCACATCCATATGATTGACGTTGAAACCACCAATTCCCGCAGCGCCGAAAAGCTTACCTAAACATAGGATGCCGATGGCAGCCCAGACCGTATCGACGGTCGTGACCAAGAACAGGCAGATCGCCAATCCGCCGAAGGCTATGGTTTGCATGATCTTGCGGACCTTGGTCACACCCATGCCGCTGACGATCATGCGATCGGCAATATTGCCTGCTACGTTCAAACACAAAAAAGAAGTGATATGAGGCAGCATGGCAATATAGCCAATATCGCCGAAGGGCACGCCGAGTCCCTCATTCACATATTTGGGCAGCCAGGACAAGATGACGTAAAGCGTCCAGTTGTTGCAGAAATGCGCAACCAATATTGCCCACACCGCCTTGCTCTTCAGGAACTCTCGAATGGGCGGCGACTGTTGCTGCTCGGCCGCCTCGGAAAATCGGGCATTAGACTTAATGAAGTCCAGCTCTGCTGCAGATATTCCGGGGTGATCTTGGGGGCGCGTACTGACGATGTACTGCCAGGCTGCAAACCACAACACCCCGACCAAACCAAAGAGATAAAAGGCCCACTCCCACCCAAGGTAAGTGACGATAATTGGGGTCACCACCAACGCGAAGACAGTACCAATGGGAATGGCGCTGG
>JADHNQ010000098.1 GCA_016779425.1 Pseudomonadales bacterium
TCTTGGATCCGTCAACAGGGTCCTATTTGGGTCGCCCAGACGACCGGGTAGTTGTTCTTGCATAGCGCTCCCTCCTCGAAGAAAGACCATCATGCCGAATTACAGCGTTTGCAAAAACCCTAGAGCAGTGGAAAGAGGCGGTTTTTATGTGCTATCTAGGTGCTCGGATAAAATGAGAGGGTCGCATGGGAACTGTACTCACTGCTCAGCAGCACGCCGAGACCATGACGCAATATGTCGCTGAGGGAATTGAACGCGCAAGGGCGTTGGGCAACCGTGGTCCGCTAAAGCTGGACTCGAACGGCAAGCTGACACCGGACATTCTTGACGCCTACGACAGGACAGGCTTTTACATTTTTGAGGGCGCCATCAAGCAAGCGGAGATTGATCTGCTCAGGGCGGATATGGAGTGGTTGCTGGATCGCGCGCCCGTCGACAACGGCGCCAAGGTCGATCACCAAGGTCGGCCCGCATACGGCCTGGAGTTTGCTCGTCCCGTGTACTCCATGATTCAGCCTCTGGCGGACCCATGGGGTGGTACCAAGGCACTAAACGGCAGGCACCCAACTCAGATGGCCCAGCCTGTTGCTGCTGATCAGCCGCCGCATAAGGTGGTCTTCATTATGACCGGCATGTGTCAAACCATGCCCAGTGGTCTGCGTCTATACGGGCACCCTGACCTACTTTCTGTGGCCGCATCCATCAATGGCGATGACTTTGTTCCCTATAACGACGCCATTTTTATTAAACAGCCAGGCCGAGGCGGCTCAGTATCTTGGCACCAAGACGGCGTTACTCACTGGGATAACCCAAGGTGGGATTCCAGCATTCACGGCTTCAACTTTCAGGTACAGCTTTTCGATACCTCGGCGCGGAGCTGTCTTTGGGTGGTACCCGGTACCCACAAAGAAGGCAAGATCGATATCAAGGCGCGAGTCGCCGCCAATCAGGGCGTCGAGCAGCTGCCGGATGCAGTGCCGCTGTATTGCAGCGCAGGGGATGTGACCATTGTGAATCGACAAGCCCTGCACGGCTCCTTTGCCAATACGTCAGAAGATCTGCGCATTTCGCTCACCTTTGGCTTTCATAAGCGCAGCTCGGTACTCGGTGCCGCCGGCGCGTTAAGCGAATCTGAGTCCGTGGTTTACGACGCAGCGCGCATCACCAAACGCTCAGAAGTGGTAGGAGTGGCAATCGACGCCCGGGCGCAGTTTTATCCCGAGGAATCGCGTTTTCACTATCAGCCGCTCGCAAGCCAAGAGGAGGAGCTGCGCTTTAGTGATGAGACGTGGCAGCGTGTGATTAAAGACTACAACCTGAACGACTTATCGATTTAGGCAGGATCTTTCTCTCGAGCACAAAAACCGCCCTGACCGAGGTCGAGGGCGGTTGCCTTTTCAGTTGGCTCTAGCCTTTGGCGATATTGATGATTTTCTGCTGGGTAAACTCCCGCAGGCCCTCTTGACCCAACTCGTTGCCCAGGCCAGACATCTTGGCACCACCAAAAGGAATGGTCGGATCAAGCTCCGCATGCTTGTTGATCCACACTGTACCGCTATCCATCTGCTCTGCCAGGGCGTAGGCGCGCTCAGGACTTGCCGACCAAACTGAGCCACCGAGACCCCAGGCCGATGCATTGGCGCGTTCTACCGCCTCGCTTTCATCCGCAAAACTCATGACAGGGAGCACAGGGCCAAACTGCTCTTCGTCCACCAGGCGCGAGCCTTCCTTGATGTCACGCACAATCGTAGGACGAATGAAGTAGCCGGGCTTGTCGGGAAACTCTCCGCCGGCAATGACGTTGCCGTCCTGCTTGGCCTCTTCAATCAGAGCTTTGACTTTGTCGTACTGCATCTTGTTATTCAGCGGCCCAAGCTTGGTGCCTTGCTCTAGGCCGTCGCCGATGACGGTGTCGTTAGCAATTGAGGCCAACTCTTCGCACACCTCGTCGTAAATGTTCTCGTGAACATACAACCGCTTCATGGCGATACACACCTGACCACTGTTTTGAAACGCACTGTCAAAAAGCTTTTGTGCGGTCTCTTTCGGATCGACATCGTCTAGCACGATACCCGCATCGTTGCCGCCAAGCTCAAGGGTAATTCGCTTCAACAGACCCGCAGCACCTGCCATCACCTTGGCGCCGGTTTCGGTTGAGCCAGTGAATGAGATTTTGCGCACATCCGGATGCGCGGTCATTGGTGCACCCAGATCGTTAGCATCGGTAATAAAGTTAATCACGCCTGCAGGGAGGATATCTTGTATCAGTTCCGCAATGCGCAGCGTGCTCAGGGGCGTTGTCGGCGCGGGTTTGATGACTAGGGTATTGCCCGCAATCAACGCAGGGGGCAGTTTGAATGCCATCAGGATCAGCGGAAAATTCCAGGGTACGATGGCTCCGACGACCCCCAACGGGTTTCGGTGCACTTCCACCCGTCGGCCCTCGCTGTCTTCCAGCACCTCGACCGGTAGATCGAGGGAGGTGAAGTAACGACAGAACGCTGCCATGCCATAAACTTCCACAGTGGCATCTTGAATCGGCTTGCCCTGCTCCTTCGTCAGCAGCTGTGCAAGTTCAGCCGCATTCGCTTCAACAACGTCAGCGATTTTCAGTACTGCAGCCTTCCTCTCATCGATACTCGTCTTCGACCAAGCCGGAAAAGCCGCCTTGGCAGCCGCGACCGCAGCGTTCAGCTGACTTTCAGATGCGCGAGGGCAGTCTGCCAGTTTTTCTTCAGTGGCCGGATTAATCACATCCATGGACAGCTCACCATCCACCATCTGTCCGTTAATCAGTAATTTATAAGCACCCATACTTCTCTCCTCTTCGTCTTTTGTTCGTGTTTTCGTCGAATTCCCGGTAGCAGAAATCGCCTCCCTGACAACGTTTGTACCGACTATTGGCGGCGATTTCCACGGAAATCTAAGGTTCGGTCGCGGGGCGAAAGCCCTCTCGGTTGGGCATTGTGATGTCTAACAGCGCGGCAGCGGTAAGTCGCGCATCCGCCTCCAGCAGACCATTGATATGCAGTACGTAAGCAGTAACCGCATAAACCTCATCATCGCTTAGAGACTTTTCATTGCCATAGGGCATGGCGCGCTGAATGTAGTCGAATAGAGTCGTCGCGTAGGGCCAGTAGCTTCCGACGGTTTTGAGCGCATTGGTACCCGCCAGGGTACCTTCGCCACCAGCTAGGG
Organism: Pseudomonadales bacterium; assembly: GCA_016779425.1. Lineage (GTDB taxonomy): Bacteria > Pseudomonadota > Gammaproteobacteria > Pseudomonadales > Azotimanducaceae > UBA4421. Next base: position 3,199 of record JADHNQ010000098.1, read on the forward strand.
CGTTGCCGCGCAGACGACCGTCAAGACCATGGCAGGCCGCACATTGAGCCTTATAAAGCTCCTTACCCTTTGTAACCGCACCGCTCCCTGCGGGTAAGCCCGTGCCGTCCGAGGCAACCACGGACTCGTACCCCACTGGCGCGTCAGTGCCTAACGCAGGCTGTAAGCCATGACCTAACTCTGCTTGTGCTGAGCCCATGAAGAGAGGCGTCGCCATCACTAGGCGCAATATGAACCTACCCATGAACATTGCTCACCCGACCCGACGCATCCACCAGCCAGCTCTGAATGCCGTTGTAGTGGTAACTAAAACCCGGCGCAACATTCTGCAGCGCCTGACTGCGGGTCGGCTGAACATTGCCGACACTGTCCACGGCTCTGCTTTGCAGCACCGCAGGCTGACCATTCCAGCGCCAAGGAATGCGAAACCTGACAGGTCTATGTTCGCCAATCTCTGATTGAATGACCGCATCGGTCCAGGAACGTCCGCCATCGGCGCTTACCTCGACCCTGCGCACGCTGCCATGACCAGTCCACGCGAGCCCGGTGATTTCGAACACGCCTTTCTCGGGCAGTTGCATCTGGCCCGAAGGTGACGTGATCACGGATTTAACGCCCATGCGCAGTGAAAACTGCCACGCCTTACCGTCGAGCTGCAGGTCAGTATATTTGCTGGTTTCTTCGCGAGTATGCGCGGGTTGGTTCATAACCTTGAGACTGCGCAACCATTTGACACTCAGATTACCTTCACAGCCCGGCACCAGCAGGCGCACGGGAAAACCCTGGGATCGCCTGAGCGGCTCACCGTTTTGGTAGAGAGCGAGCATGGCATCCGAAGTGGCTAACGAAAGGGGCACACTGCGATTCATCCCAGCCGCATCGGCACCCTCGGCCACAACCCAAGTCGCAGACGCATCGAGGCCTGCCTCGTCGAGCAGATAGTGCAGGGGAATGCCGGTCCATTCTGCGCAGGAGATGAGCCCATTCAAGCCCCCGGCGGTTTCATCTAGCACCGTGTCTAAGGTATTGCGATAACTGTTCCCCGAGCACTCCATAAACAGCACCCGGCTCACCATGGGATACCGCAGCAAGGCCTCGTAATCGAAACTCAGAGGCCTGCGAACCAAGCCGTGAATGGTGAGCCTGTGAGCGCTGGGGTCGATCTCTGGTATACCGCTGTGATGGCGCTCGAAGTGCAGGCCGTTGGGCGTAATGGTGCCGTTGAGCAGCTGCAGGGGTGTCGAAGATGCCCCGGCCTGAGGACCAAGGGGGTGAACCGAAATCTGCTCGCGCTTGAGCGAAGCTATGGATGGTTGATCGCCATAATTTGACGGTGGTGCGCCAGAACCACTGCGCCAGGGTTCAACCCTGGCGCCCCCTGCCGCCCAAACTGGCGCGACCATTGACGCTGCCGCACCGCCAGCCCCCAGCTGCAACCACTGGCGACGACTGAGCAAACCGTTGCCAGCATTTGCCCAGCTATCTGATTCTTGATCTGAGAAATTCGCCACTATTCCCCCTTTTTGCGAACTGGCATTCGAGAATGCAACTCGATTAGCTCATCGCAATTGTGCCAAGCTCTCGGATTGCGTTCACCTTAGCTTATGAGTGTTTTTAATCTCGCGATCACTTCATTTAGCACTTCAGGTTGGATCGATACGCCACTTTGCAAAATGTCGCGCGCCTTTGCGTCAATGGATTTCAGCTGATCGACCAGCACCGCGCCGTTAATGTCGCCTTCGCTCGAAAAGATTACCTTCCAAGGCCATGGATCAAGATTTGACGTAATGGGACAAACAAATAGGCAGTTTGAAACTGCGTTATAGGAGGCCGGAGATATTACCAGGGCCGGTCGACGACCCGCTTGTTCGTGTCCTTTCTGAGGATTGAAGTTAACCCACACAAGGTCACCGCGATCGAGGGTCACAGTAGCTCGGTTCCCAAAGGGCCGTCATCAATCACTGCAGGCGCAGTCAAACCACGCGCTTCTTGAACGAGATCTTCAAGCAAAAATCGCTGCTTTGCTGGTCGTACGATCAATGCTCCATCTTCTAGCTGCAGTTTGACTTCTTCGCCTTCCTTGAGGCCCAAACTCTCGACTGCCATTTTTGGCAGCCGCAGCGCGCACGAGCCACCCCAGATTCCAATTTTCGAGATCATTTCATTCACCCCTGTTGGAAATTAATCTATAAAGTAGATCATTACGTATCACCGCGGTCAACGCCTCTGCCAATAGCCACCGAAGACGGACGGGGTCAAAGACGGACGGGGTCAGGTCTTCGATTTTTGATCCGCTACAATCCCACTAACAGTCGAATAATGCAGACCAAAAAAGCTACCGATTTCTTTCATTGTGAACCCACCACTCCCGTACGCTCTATTAATCGCATCGTTGCGATTGTCAGCAATTTTCGCGTATTCCGCCAAACTCAATGGCTTATGCCTACGCTGAGTGGAAGGCACCTCTGAGAGATCACTTGCTTTACTTTGGGCCAAAGCGCTGGCGACAAAATCACTGTGGCCCAAAAATACTTGATTCTTAAGCTCATGCCACGGCGAACTTTGCGCAACGCCTTCGGCCACAAAACGCCTGTAAGCAGCAATCGCTGTTTCGCTGCGCTTGCCAAAATTAGACAACAACCACGCTCTATTCATGCAGGGCGGCGACGTACTCTTGCCCACCATGACGTGGTAGCTACTCCATGGCCAATCGCTCACGTCAACAACCATTTTCGCTCGTACTGGATTCAGCACGACATACCTCAACAGTTCCACTAGGTAACTGTCTTTCTGCACCAAGATCCCCTTGAACCGCCCTTGAAACAAATGCCCTACCTTGCTGTGCTGGCGATTAAAACGCTGGGTATAAACACCATTCAGCTGTCGCATACCCTTAGACAAATTTGCTTCTGGCGTTTCAATCACCAAGTGGTAGTGATTAGACATCAAGCACCATGCATGACAAATCCAGTTGAAACGCTCGCAAACATCCCAAAGCGTAGACAAAAAGGCCTGTCTATCAGCATCAGATTCATAGATGTTTTCGCGCCTATCGCCGCGTGATGTCACATGATATACCGCGCCCGGATACTGAATGCGCAACGGCCTAGCCATGGCTTCCATCCAGGTAGTCTTTCAAATCCAGCCGCTCTTCGAACATTCGTGCTCTCGCCTTATCTGCTCTCCGAAGTAACCTAAACTACCAAACGAGCGAGAAGCACACGAAGGCAAAGTACGGCGAGTGCGTGTGAGATATCGGCTAGAACGTAAGTCGTTTAAACAGATGCCGTTGAGTGGACTCGGTAAACAAGCCATGCGCGCCTGTGGGTGCAACGAAACAGTCTCTGCCAACAATCCAAGACCTGACCCCACCCATGTGGTGACCCCACCCATGGACCCCACCCATGGAGTCGTCAGTGGCGTCAAATATTGAACACTGCGCCCCTTGCAGCGCACCCTTGGCAACGAAGGCCTCGACGGTTTTGGTTGATACTACTGGCGGCGGATCATCCGGGGAGCTGGAGGAACCCGAACCATCGCAGGCCGCTAATAGGGTTGCACACAAAAGATACAAGCTGGTGTGAACACAGTAAGAGGTCTGCTGCCGCAAAATCATCATGTCAGTACCTTGTCGTATCGTTTTATCGCACGGCACTAAACAGCGGCCACTTAAGATTGTTAAGGCGAACAACGACCAGCGGCAGCTTCTAACTGATCCGAGGTTGGTTTCTTTGGCAAATGTGGTTTTCGCGTTACTGCGCTGTAATGGAATCTAACGATTCGGTGTGATTACGCCCGAGCTTAAAGTCGATTACCCAGTGGTTGCGCGAGACACAGGCAGTGTCTGGGCAGCCGCCAAAAACCTAACCTGAAGCATTGTCATAGCTTGGCAGACTCAATATTTTGTGTGTCCAACGACATCTTTGGCTCGCAGCACGGCGTGGGCAATGAAAAGGCTGGGGAAACCTATAAACCTGGTACCGCGATTGGGCGCTGCGACTGAGCATGAATCAGAATTCGCGATGACAAAAAATAGCCTCCAATTACTATCTGCTGAATTGCAAAATATCCTCTCGACCAATACGCGTTTTACGAGGCCGAGTCAGCGTTAAGATTATCGGCTTAACCTAACCGTTATCTTCGATTAGAGAGTGAAGCGACAAGTGCTGGTCGTCAACGACGCCCGGGAACGCGCTAGCCATCTTTATTGATGGGTTTTTCCGCCTCCTTCCGCGCGAGTTCCTGCTCTTCTTGCTCCAACTTATCCTGGCTGAGTTTATCTTTCAGACTCATCAAATAGGCGGCACCGCTCAAAATCAGCACAGCACCCGCCTCCGCAATCAGGGTCAACGCCTGCATGTCCTTACTC
>JADHNQ010000099.1 GCA_016779425.1 Pseudomonadales bacterium
GAAGCTCGTGGCATGTTCAATCTAAAGGGCCATCGTAGTGTGGGCGGCATGCGTGCGAGCATCTACAACGCCGTGTCGATGGAGTCGGTGCAGACCTTGGTAACCTTCATGAGCGAATTCGAAAATGAGCGCGGATGATGATCTGCTAAAGCCGTTGCGTGAGCGCATCGATGCGCTGGACGGTCAGCTGTTGGCACTTCTCAACGAGCGTGCGCAGTGCGCGTTGGAAGTAGGCAGGGTTAAGGAGCGTCAAGGTGTTGATGCCGATCAAGAGACCACGGTTTTTTATCGCCCCGAACGCGTTGCACAAATTTTACGACGCTTGACCGAACAAAACCCCGGGCCGCTGTCCAATAGCGATGTAGAAACCCTGTTTCGAGAAATTACCGCCTGCTGCTTGAGTCTTGAAACGCCCATGAGCGTTGCCTACTTCGGCCCCGAAGGCACCTACACCGAGGCTGCGACGGTTAAGCAGTTCGGGCATTTTATTGAAACCTCTCCCATGGCCTCCATTGACGAGGTGTTCAGGGAAGTGGAGTCAGGTGTCTGCAAATATGGAGTGGTGCCGGTAGAGAACTCCACCGAGGGCATGGTCAATCACACCCTTGACTGTTTGCTTAACACAAATCTGCGCGTGTGCGCCGAAGTAGAGCTGCCGATTCATCATGCACTGATGCGGGCCAAGGACGCATCACCAGAGCAAGCTGTAACCCAGATCGTGTCTCACGCCCAAAGTTTGGCCCAGTGTCGGGCTTGGCTAGATCAGCATTATCCTGGCGTGCCCCGTGCTGCAGTGGCCAGCAACGCAGAAGCCGCGAAACAGGCCGCCGCCGACCCGAATCTCCTGGCCGTGGCTGGCGAGATGGCGGCAGACCGGTACGACCTTCGATTGCTGGCAACCCGAATCGAAGACAACCCCTACAACAAAACCCGTTTTTTGGTGCTGGGCAAGCAGTATGTCGGCGCCAGTGGTGACGATAAAACGTCGATCTTGGTTTCCGTCAAAAATGAACCCGGTGCGCTGCTGCGTGTGCTGACACCCTTTGAATCAAATAAAATAGGACTCACTCGAATCGAGACTCGTCCCGCGCGATCGGGTGATTGGTCCTATGTGTTTTTTATCGATTTTGATGGGCATGAGTCCCAGCCCGAGGCCGAAGCGGCCTTGCGCGGTGTAAACGATATTGCGCTCGAGGTTCGAGTGCTGGGGTCTTATCCGAAAGCGACCGGACAGGAGTAACCGTGCAACACCCATCGATTAATCCGCGCATTGCCGCCCTAAGTCCCTATAAACCGGGCAAACCTGTAGATGAGGTAGCCCGCGAACTGGGCATCAACGATATCGTCAAGCTGGCCAGCAATGAAAATCCTCGCGGCCCCGGTGAAAAAGTGCAGCAGGCCATTGCTGAAGCGGCGACAGAACTCTCGCGCTACCCCGACGGCGGCGGCTTTGCACTTAAATCACAATTGGCAGAGAAAATTGGCGTTGAGCGCAATCAGCTTACGCTGGGTAACGGGTCAAATGATGTGCTGGATTTGATCGCTCGAGTGGTTTTGGAGCCGGGTGCTGAAGCCATTATTGCCGAGCACAGCTTCGTAGTTTACCGGCTGGCGGTGACCTGCTGCGGTGGCGACTTAGTGACGGTGCCGGCGAAAGAGTATGGGGCCGATTTGTCCGCAATGCTGGCAGCGATCACTGACAAGACGCGCCTGGTCTTTATCGCTAACCCAAACAACCCCACGGGAACGCGGGTTTCTGACAGGCAGCTGCTGGAATTTTTGGCGGCGGTGCCCGAGTATGTTTGGGTGGTGCTCGATGAGGCCTATCTCGAATACGTAGAGGACGACGATCATCTCAACGGGGTATCGGCGCTCGCGCAGTTCCCAAACTTAATCGTCACGCGCACCTTCTCAAAAATCTATGGATTAGCTGCTGTGCGCTTTGGCTACAGCGTTTCGAGTCCGACTTTTGCAGATTTGCTTAACCGTGCCCGTCAGCCTTTCAACGTCAACAGCTTGGCCATGGCCGCGGTAATGGCCGCCCTGGAAGACGATGATTACGTAGCTGAAAGTATCGCTCTTAACCGTTCGGGCATGATGCAAATGACGGAAGGCCTGACCGGGCTTGGTTACGATTACATTCCGTCCGCAGGCAATTTCGTCGCTTTTGATTGTGGCGAACCGGGCAATGACTTGTTCCAGCGCATGCTCCAAGAGGGGGTCATCGTCCGCGCCATTGCGGAATATGGTCTGCCCAATCATGTGCGCGTCAGTATTGGTCTGCCCGCGGAGAACGAACGATTCCTCGGGGTGCTGGCAAAGGTCGGCGCAAATGCAGCCGCCTCGAGTGAAATGAAAGCGCCAGTATCGTGAACCTTCAGACGCTCGCCATTGTTGGCGTTGGCCTCATTGGCGGTTCCATCGGCAAAGCGGCGAAGGAACGCGGGATTGCGGCACAGATTGTCGGCATAGAGGCGAATGCCGCCTCAGCAGAATGGGCCTTGGCAAATGGCCTGATTGATCGCGTTGCAGATGTCGTGCCCGAGCAGGCTAATCTTATTGCGCTGTGTGTACCCAGTGACCTGGTATCTGATTGGGTGGTAAAGCTGGCCGACCACCGCGCCCCAATGTTCGATGTCGGCAGCGTCAAAGGCCCCATTGTCGAGGCCATTGCAGCAAGGCAGTCGGTACCGGGCCAGTTTCTACCGTGTCATCCCATCAGTGGTTCGGAAAAAAGCGGACCCCAGGCGGCGGATGCCACTTTGTTCGACGGCTGCACCCTGGTGATGACACCACTTGAACATACGACCGCTGAAAGCCAACGGACCTGCACAGAGTTTTGGCAGGCCCTTGGAGCCTTGGTTGTGCGCATGAGTCCGCAGGACCATGATGCTGCGTTGGCAGCGACAAGTCATTTGCCACACCTGTTGGCCTTTGCCTATATGGCGCAAGTCTCTGACGAACACCTGCCCCTGACCGGTGGCGGATTTCGAGATTTTACGCGCATTGCCGCCGCCAACCCTGAGCTGTGGTGGCGGATTATGCGGCTAAATCGAGGCGCCTTGAGCGAGGCCCTTGATGACTACAGTCAAAATTTGGCAGCGTTGGTGTCAGCCTTAGAGCAGGGCGATGAAGCCACTGGTTTGGCTCTGATTCGAGCTGCCGCCCGGAAACGCCAAGCTGCCGATCAAAAACTGCTCTAGCGAGGACAGTACATCCGTGAATTCTGATTCGTCTTTTGGAATACCCGTCGTGACAATTGATGGGCCGGGCGGTGCGGGCAAGGGAACCCTGGCTGCCGCGATCGCGAAGGCAAAAGACTGGCACTTACTCGATAGCGGTGCGCTTTATCGCATCATTGCCGTAGTCGCCCTCAGGCAGAGTGTTCCACTACGCGACGCAGCGTCATTGGCGGCACTTTGCTCTGAGCTGCAAATCGTTTTTGGTGCAGGGTCGGTGACGGTTAATGGAGATGATTTAACCGATGCCATTCGTACCGAAGATGCGGGTAGCGCCGCCTCCGTAGTGGCAGCTCTGCCGCCAGTACGTGATGCGATTCTTACCCTGCAACAGGCGTTTCGCAGAGCCCCGGGTTTGGTGGCCGATGGGCGTGATATGGGCACTGTCGTATTTCCCGACGCGCCGGTGAAGATTTTTCTCGATGCCTCCGCCGAGGCTCGCGCGGAAAGACGCTATAACCAGTTGAAAAACAAAGGTTTGGGTGTTAGTTTGCGCGCCCTTCTCGAGCAAATCCAAGAACGTGATGCACGGGATAGAGAACGTGCAGTAGCGCCGCTCAGGCCTGCGGAAGACGCGCTCATCATTGACAGCACCGAGATGTCGATCGACGCGGTGGTGGCCATGGTCATGGAGCAGATCGTCCGCAAAACTGGGTAAGAGAACGTCGCCACGGAAAATGTCAGGGCAATGCCAGGGCAGTGCCAGGGCAACGGCCCGGTGCGGAGAGCACCGGACGACGAGTCGGGCCTGGAATCAATTTCCACTGCATTAATATTAACTAACCAACGGAGAGTTCCGCCGTCCGGCAGGCTCACGCAATCGCTATGAGCTTCCTCGGCGGACCAATACTATGAGCGAATCATTTGCCGACCTGTTTGAAGAAAGCCTAAACACCATCGAGATGGCGCCCGGATCCATCGTAACCGGCACGGTGGTAGACATTGACGATGACTGGGTTGTCGTTTACGCCGGACTGAAGTCCGAAGGGGTTATCCCGAAAAATCAATTTCTCAACGAAGAAGGTGTTTGCACACTGAACGTGGGTGACCAGGTCAAGGTTGCCATGGAAGTGGTAGACGACGGCTTCGGTGAAACACGCCTATCCCGAGAAAAAGCGCGCCGTGCTGAGAGCTGGGAGAAACTGGAAGAAGCCAGCGAGCAGGGCGAAGTGGTCATTGGCATTATCAACGGCAAGGTGAAGGGCGGCTTTACCGTCGACGTCAGCGACATCCGCGCGTTCTTGCCAGGTTCTCTGGTAGATATACGGCCACTACGCGAAACCGCTCACCTGGAAGGAAAGCCACTAGAATTTAAAGTCATCAAGCTCGACCAAAAGCGCAACAACGTTGTGGTATCGCGCCGCGCTGTGCTGGAAGAAGAAAACAGTCATGAGCGGGAAGAGCTGCTCGCGTCTATGCAAGAGGGTCAAGACGTCAAGGGTATCGTCAAGAATCTGACGGACTACGGTGCCTTTGTAGACCTCGGTGGCGTCGACGGACTACTGCATATCACCGATATGGCCTGGAAGCGGATTCGTCATCCGAGCGAGATGGTCAATGTCGGTGACGAAGTCGACGTGCGCATTTTGAAGTTCGACCGCGAAAAGAATCGTGTCAGCCTAGGAATGAAGCAACTGGGTGATGATCCGTGGGCCGATATTGTTCGCCGTTACCCAGAGGGCGCGCGGGTCATGGCGACTGTCACGAACCTCACCGATTACGGCTGCTTTGCCGAGATCGAAGAGGGTGTGGAAGGTCTTGTGCACGTATCCGAAATGGATTGGACGAACAAGAATATCCATCCGTCCAAGGTGGTTTCTGTAGGTGACGAGACCGAAGTAATGGTGCTCGATATCGATCAGGAGCGCCGCCGCATATCCCTGGGTATCAAGCAGTGCCGACCGAATCCTTGGGAGTCGTTCAGCGTGGCTCACGCCAAGAGCGACACCATTACCGGCACCATTAAGTCCATTACCGACTTTGGTATTTTCATCGGCTTGGAAGGCGGCATTGATGGCCTCGTCCATTTGTCTGATATCTCTTGGAACGAGCCGGGCGAAACCGCCGTGCGTCGCTACTCCAAGGGCGAGCAAATCGAAACGATTATCTTATCTGTAGATCCTGAGCGTGAGCGTATCTCGCTGGGTATCAAGCAGATGGAAAAAGACCCCTTCTCAGACTATGCCGCAGAGCATGATCGTGGCGACATCGTCATGGGCAAGGTGCTTGAAGTGCAGCCAAAAGAGGCGGTAATTGAGCTGGTCGAAGACGTTACCGGCATACTCAAAGCATCTGAAATCAGCATTGATCGCGTCGAAGACGCACGCAATGTGTTGAAAGAAGGCGAAGAGCTCGAAGTGAAAATCGTCAATATGGATCGTAAAAACCGCACCATCGGCTTATCGATCAAGGCGAAGGACATCGAAGAAGAGCGTCAGGCCGTGAAGGAGCATCAGAAGCAGGAAAGCGATCGCAGCGGTCCTGCAACTCTGGGTGATCTGATCAAGGCCCAGATGAACAAGCCGGAAGACGACTAGGCTCTGCCTAGTTGTGTGCCAAATCGGATTTTCTGATTAGATAAGTTCATCGATGTCGAGTTCTAGCATGACAAAGTCTGAGTTGATTGACCGCATGGTCAACGCTCAGGCAAAGGGCAGCGGCCTGCAGTTAACCAACAAAGACGTCGAATTGGCGGTTAAGACCATGCTCGAACAAATGTCGAGCACCCTTGCGTCCGGCGGTCGTATCGAGGTGCGTGGTTTTGGCAGCTTTTCGCTGCATTACCGTGCACCGCGTATCGGTCGCAACCCTAAAACCGGCGAGTCGGTAGGCTTGTCTGGAAAGCATGTTCCTCACTTCAAACCCGGCAAGGAGCTGCGTGATCGCGTCAATGACGCTTTGGAGCGCAGCCAAGCGGAAGGCGAGGGTTCGTAACAATGTTCGACGCTGGATCCCATCATGACTTGGCTTAAAACCCTCCTTTTTGTTTGTCTTCTCTTTCTCGTGTTTGTGTTTGCCGCATTGGCGGTGAACCAGCAACAGGTGGCGCTGAGTTTTGTACGCTGGCAGACCCCGTTTACCCTGAGCATCTTTTGGTGGCTACTGATGGCGCTGCTCCTTGGAATCTTCCTAGGGTGGTTCTACAACTGGGTACGGCACTTCCCTCTGCGCATGCAGATGCGCAAGCTTAGAAAATCCCTGGAGGCTGCTGAGAGCGCCCTAGGCGACCAGCGGAGTCAACTGCTCTCACCGGCTGACGTGGCGTACGAAAAGAGCTCGTCAAAATTAAGTTCGTAGCCTGCATCGACAGGCGAATTCACTCACGGCTCCCAGAGCGCAATGCCCTGTCGCTGACTTGGGACCGGACCTAATGTCGAATCTCCACAACACAGGAGATCGATATGTTGAAATTACAAAGCCCAATACCACTCGCTGATAGCGCTTACTCAGACAAGGGCAACGGCAACGGCAAGGGCAAGGGCAAGGGCAAGGGCAACAGCGAGGGCAAGGGCCTAGCCACCGCCAGCATGCTGTTTTTGGCGCTTAGCCTGGCACTACCCAATGCAATATCCGACAACAGTGCCGCTTCACTCAGTTTCGCGGCTGCAAGCGCCAGCCAGCAAGCTCAGGCGCGGGTTGAGGGTCAGCAGCAATCTGTAGATTTGAACTCTGCCAGCGCAGAACAGCTTGCATCGGTCTTAGTCGGCGTTGGTGCGGCAAAGGCACAGGCCATTATTCGATACCGCGACGAAGTAGGCCCGTTTCGTTCGGTAGAGGAGCTTGAGGAAGTAAAGGGTATTGGGCCGAGTATTGTGAAACGCAACAAGGCACGCATCCGAGTAAAAACGCCCAAGAGCTAGCGCATAGCCGGTGTTTGTCAGTCAGTATGGGCCCAGTAATAATGGTCGCTGACAAACACCAGTTATTAGGAGGCAAGCTTGAGCGTAATCTGGAGCCCAATGTGTGACCGCTTCGGGATCGATAGTCCGATCTTTGGCTTCGCCCACGATGTTGAAACCGTAGCAGCCATTACCAACGCCGGTGGATTCGGTGTCTATGGTGCTACCCGACGTTTCCCTGAGGAAATTTCGCAAGAGTTGGCTCAGATCCGCAGTCTTGTCGGAGACCGCCCGTTCGGCGTGGATCTTGTGCTGCCGCCTGGCATGCCTGAGCACAACTCACGAGAGGCGATTGAAGCGGAGATTCCTGCGCAACATAGTGAATTTGTCGCTCAGTTGATTGATCGCTTTGCGGTGCCCAAGGCGAGTAAGCCTGGTATGCG
>JADHNQ010000100.1 GCA_016779425.1 Pseudomonadales bacterium
CAGCGCGTTTCGGGTTTCTTGCGCAATGGCGACGCGCTCAGCGCCCGTCCACCAATTTCCTGGCGCAGCCAACCTTTGCCAATAAGCCGCATAGGTTGCGGGTATGTCCTTGCGAATTTCGATTTCAAGCTCTGAATAATCAAAATGGCTCATGGACGCGGTCTCCGTTTTTCCTACCACGTGTCGACGAACGGGTATTTTTTCTCGGTACGCGCGGGCACCGGCGGCAACCGCTTCAGGCTTTCTGCCACCCACGACCGCGTTTCCACCGGATCGATCACATCATCCAGGCCACCACCCGCCGCTGCGTTCACGGCCTTGGCAGATTCATAGGCTCGATCTACCCGTCGCTGGAATTCATCAGCTCGCTCTTGCGGGTCTTCAATGGCCATGAGCTCGTTGCGGTAGCCTAGCTTTACAGATCCTTCGATATTCATGCCTGCAAATTCCGCTGTGGGCCATGCGACTGTGAAAAAGCCAGCCAAGGCGCTGGCCCCGCACATGGCCTGTACGCCAAGGCCATATGCTTTGCGCACGATCACGCCAAACATCGGCGTGGTGAGATTTGCACCGGCATTGAACATACGAACGCAGTGCCGTACGAGGGCCGTGGCTTCGACATCTGGCCCAACCATCATGCCGGGGCAATCCATTAGGCTAAGGATAGGAATATCAAAGGCATCGCAGAGCTGGATAAACCGCGCTCCCTTATCGGCGCCATCTGAATCAATCGCGCCAGCCAAGTGGTGCGGGTTGTTGGCGATAACACCCATGGGTTTGCCTTCCACCCGAATAAAGCAGGTGATGACGCCAATGCCAAATTCTTTGCGAATCTCCAGCACCGAATCTTCATCGGCTACGGTGTCGATGATCTCGCGCATGTCGTACAAACGCAGTCGATTTTCCGGCACGATATGCCGCAGTTTGCGCTGATCTGGTGCCTGCCAATCCTGCCTGCTACCTTGAAAATAGCTCAGGTATTTCTTGGCGACATGGACGGCTTCGGCTTCATCCTCCACCAGAATATCCACCACCCCATTGGGCACCTGAAACGACATCGGCCCAACTTCTTCCGGTGTGTATATGCCCAACCCGCCGCCTTCGATCATGGCCGGCCCGCCCATGGCGATGGTGGAATCCTTGGTTGCGATGATCACGTCACAGCAGGCGAGCAACGCCGTATTACCTGCAAAACACCGTCCATGATTCACCCCAACCAAGGGCACGGCACCGGAGAGCTTGGAAAATGTCGTAAAGGTCGGGGTATCGAAGGCCACCGCGGGTCCGGTGCTGTCGTCCCCTGGACGACCGCCACCGCCTTCACCGAACAAAATCAGCGGAATGCGCCAGCGCAGAGCCAGCTCAAACATGCGGTCTTGCTTGTAGTGGTTGCGCGCCCCCTGTGTGCCCGCGAGCACGGTGTAGTCGTAGTGCACGACCATGGCTCGTGCGGCTTCGTCACCGAACAGATCCGCATTCACAGTGCCGGTACCGGCTACCACGCCGTCTCCCGGCGTACGCTGACGCAGTGATTGCATGTCGTGGCGTTTGTGCTGCCGCGCCACGACCAGGGGCCAATATTCTTTAAAAGAACCCTCGTCCATCAGCTCGGCGATGTTCTCCCGCGGCATGCGACCGCCTCGCGCATGTCGCTTCGCGACCGCCTCCTGACGGTTCTCGTCAAGGGTAAAGGCATGGCGGTCGTAGTTTTCTTGCAGGTCTGCGCGAATATGATCGAGGTCTACGGCCTCGTCGGTGATTTGTTCGCCGCCACTGACCTGGGCTTCTTCCACAAAAACGATGGGATAGCTTTCACGCACCACGTCGCCTTCTGCCATGGTGACTTGGCGCACGATGCCGTCGAAGTCAGCGGCAATCACATGTTCCATTTTCATGGCCTCGACGACCGCCAGCTGTTGTCCTGCCCTTACTTCGTCGCCCACCACTGCGTCGATAGAGACGATGGTGCCTTGAATGGGTGAGCTCACACCCACAGATCCGTCAGGGCCTGTAACGACAGCGGATTCTTGCACTGCTTCGCTCTGACGATTCTTCATTTCGGCATCGTGAGCGAACAAAGCCAGCGGGTCTGAGGTGTCCACTCGAGCGCCGGCAAAACCGTCGCCGGACTCCCCCTGCTGCGCGCTTACATAGCGAATGCGCTGCCCCGAAGGGGCGGCGAGGGTCTGCATGTTGTCATCCACCCAGCGAGTATGGATAGAGGCCCCAATAAAGTCCGCATGACTCAAGATATTCTGCAGGAAATCCGTATTGGCGCTCAGGCCTTCGATGCGAAACTCCGTCAACGCCCTCCCCGCCTTGGCGCAGGCTGCGGCAAAGTTATCTGCCTTAGTCGAAACGATGACCTTGGCCAGCAATGAATCAAAGGCCGTAGAGGTCTGATAGCCGTTATAGCCAAACCCGTCGACGCGCACCCCGGGGCCACTGGGCGGTTCATAGGCGGTAAGCGTGCCTGAAGAGGGCAGCACGGAGCCATCAGCACTTAGGGTTTCTAAATTCACCCGCGCCTGTATGGCATATCCACGCGGCTTTACGGGGACTGCTAAATCGAGATCCGCCAGGGATTCACCACAGGCCACACGAATCTGACTTTGGACCAGATCGACTCCGGTCACTTCTTCCGTCACGGTATGCTCGACCTGAAGTCGAGCGTTCGCCTCGATGAAGACGAAGTCAGATCCACCGTCGCGGGCATCGACCAAAAATTCGAAAGTACCCAGGCTCTGATAGTTTTGCGCCTTGGCAAATCGCACTGCGGCCTCGATCATGCGCTCGCGCAGTGCATGGTCCAGGGCCGGCGCTGGGGCGATCTCGACTACTTTCTGATTGCGCCGCTGGGCCGAGCATTCGCGTTCGCCCAAGTGTGTGACGCTACCCTGCTCATCACCGATGATTTGCACTTCAATATGCTTGGCCTTGGGCAAGAAGACCTCGACATAGACGTCCTCAATACCAAAGGCGGCTTTCGCCTCAGACTGACAGCGCGCGAACGTTTCGGGTAAATCCGCTTCTGTGGTGACTGCACGAGTGCCGCGGCCACCGCCGCCAGCTAGGGCCTTAATGATGATACCGCTAGGATGTTGAGCGAAAAATGCTTGGGCCTCTTCCAAGGAGACGGCGCGGTCAATTCCCTGCAGCACAGGCACGTCCGCGGCAATGGCTGCCTCACGCGCGCGCGCCTTGTCGCCAAATAAACCCAGGTGTTCAGGGGTGGGACCAATAAACTTAATGCCAGCCTGGGCGCAGGCCGCGGCAAAGTCGGCTTGCTCGGACAAGAACCCGTAACCGGGGTGGATGGCGTCACAGCCGCTGGTCAAGGCAGCTGCGATAACACCGTCGATATTGAGATAAGCGCGCGCACCCAATCCTTCCAGCTGCACTGACTCGTCAGCTACCTGTGTATGTAGGCTCGCCGCATCGTCTTGGGAATACACAGCCACGGTGCGCAAACCCAAATCTTGCGCCGCCCGCGCGATACGTATGGCAATTTCTCCCCGATTTGCGATCAATACGCCGCTGAACGTCATATCCCCTCCTGCACTAGCCCCGTTCAAACTGCGCAAGATCAGTGCCCAGCCTGAGCCAGCACCGGGTCGAGCCACCCAGCGCTGAGTTTCACGTTAAATGGTTGCCGCCCCTCGCCGGGCAGCTCGATTAGCCGATGCGCTCTAGCTCTGGCCGTGACGGAGCACTTCACCCGCTCGCGTACCGGTTAGCTCGCCATTTCGCACGCTGACGACTCCGTTAACAATGGTCGCCTTGAAACCGCGCGATTTTTGAATAAAGCGGGGGGCGCCATTGGGAAAGTCGTGAACCAAGGTGGGCTGCAGCTCGCAGACCTCATCTGCATCGAATACGTTGACGTCAGCCTTCATGCCCACGGACAAGACACCGCGATCGCTCAGTCCTAGAACCTTCGCCGGACCGCTGGTCATTTTTTCAACGGCTTGTTCTATGGAGAAAGTGCCGGTTTCGCGATGCCAGTAGGACAGTATAAAGGTCGACCATCCCGCATCCATGATTTGCGACACATGCGCGCCTGCGTCGCCGAGGCCGGGATAGATATGGCTGGACTTGGTGAGCAGATCCTTCAGCTCGTCCATATCTTTTTGGAACATATGCCAGTTAAACAGCGCGCGGCCTTGGGTTTCTCGCGATAGGCGCAGTAATGTCTCGGCCCAATGCTCGCCTGCTTCCTCGGCCATTTCTTTGACGCTGCGCTTTTCGGTGTAGTTGGGTTTTTCATCGGCGCCCAGGTAATACTGTTCACCAATCAGCTTACTGGCCTCGGAAGCTTCGGCCTCTGCCACCAGCTCAGCGCAAAAATCCGCGTCTTCAATCAGCTCAAGGCGCTGGGCGAAATCCGCCTCGTTCAGCTGCTTCCAAGCTTTGCCCCGAATCATGAAGCGTGTCGACAAACCAAAGAGCAGACCGGAACTGCGCACGTGAGTAATCGCAGTCACGTCGCGGCCTTCTGAAAACTCTTCAAGCCACTGCGCACTCTTGGCGCCAGCGCCGGGTTCCGCCTTTGTGCCGAAACTGAACAGCAAACGGCTGCCGGCATCAGCAATCGCTTCCATCACATCTTGGGTTGCGCCCACGGCCTGCATCAAGCCATTGCGCTGGGCGACGGCCTTGGAGATTACCGCCAGTTCCTCGGGATCTGCAAAGGTACCGGGTATGGAACGCCCGTCCGGGGCTTTATGCGGCTCAAAGCGATTGGTCGAGAAACCAAAGGCACCGCTTTCCAGGGATTTCGCGACGATCTCAGCCATCTGCTCCTTCTCTTCGTCGCTGGCCTGATCCGCGAAGGATCGGTCACCCATGACGTAGTAACGGATCGCACTGTGACCAACCAAACCAGCAACGTTAATCGCCGTCGGCTTTTCTGAGATCGAGTTTAAATATTCGCCATATTGCTCCCAGTCCCATGGCAGGCCGGACATGATCGCTTCCCTGGGAATGTCCTCAACGGTCTCCATCATGGAAGCCAAAAACTCTCGATCTTGCGGCTTACAGGGAGCGAAGGTGACGCCGCAGTTACCAATAAGCGCCGTGGTCACCCCGTGCCAGCTGACTGGCGTCATATCCGGGTCCCAGCCGATTTGCGCATCAAGGTGGGTATGCGTGTCGATAAATCCTGGCGTAACCATCTGGCCAGTGGCGTCGATGACTTCTTTTGCCTCGCCATCAACCTGGCCCATTGCCGCGATCACTCCGTCCTTGATCGCCAAATCACCTGGCACCGGTTCAGCGCCAGTGCCATCCACCAAGGATCCGCCGCGTATAATAATGTCGTACATTTTGCCTCCTCCCGCTTGTACACGTTTTTCTTCTCGCCTCGAGTATGTGACAAAAAAACGCCGTCTGCGAGTCTTTGCAAAGCGCTGGATTTACTGCGGATGGCGCGCAAGGAAAGGGGTTAAAACGCTGCGCAATGAAGGCGAACGCCTTGCTAAAGGTCAGCCAGCAATGTGCTCAGCTCAGGTTTGTGTTCGCGGAGTTCCTCTGAGGACAAACCGCTCAATTCGTAGGGCAGGACAACCCAGCGATCCGTCTCATGGAGGAAGTAGTCGAGCTGCGAGGCATCTGACTCGGTGTGTCTCCACAGAGTTGCCACGCGCACCTCTTTCGGCATGTTACGCCGTAGCCCCACACGAAGCTGGTCAACCACGGCGAGGGTATGCCTGCCACTGCGAAACACATCGTCAACAATCAACAGCCTATCGTCTGCGCTGAGTGTTTCCAGCGCGTAACTTTTGCCATGCACGCGAATGCCTTCTGATCTGGAGACCGAGCGCTCGTACTGGGGACGGCCGCCGTAAGAGGTGCGGATCGTCGTATGGTCTGCGTGCACACCTAGATAGGCTAGACACTCCTGCACAACCAGGGCGACGGTACTGCCCCCGCGCCACAGTCCGATAATGAAGGTTGGCCGATAGCCGCTTTGGTAAATTGCTTCACCAAGACGATAGGAATCAAGAATCTGGGATTCTTCCGAAACAAAAATTTTGTCGTCAGCGGACTCGCTCAATCTATTTGTACCTCAAAAGTGACGTACACTACGGTGTTTTCGAGGCGACCGCGACTGGTCGCCGTATTTCTTCCTTGGTTCTGCTGGTGATGAAAGTAGCGCAATGACGGATAAACTCTACCTAGATGCCAATCGACTGCTTACCGATTCCTTCCGGTTGGCTGACGTGGTCTATCGCAGCGGTTTTAAGCCCACATTCATCATGGCCCTTTGGCGCGGTGGCGCCCCTATCGGCCTTGCCGTGCAAGAGTATTTTGCCTATCGACAGATCGAAACCGACCATATTTTGGTCCGCACCAGCTCCTATCACGGTATCGACAATCAATCCCGCCAAGTAAAAATCTACGGGCTGAACTATTTAGTCAAAAACCTGCAGGCAGAAGATCGTGTGCTTATCGTCGACGATGTTTACGACACCGGCCGAACCATCGAATCGATCATCGACACCATGCAGGCCGAGCTAAAACTCAATATGCCAGAGCAAGTGCGGGTCGCCGTACCGTTTTATAAGCCGGTGCGCAATCAAACCCAGCGAGAACCTGATTATTTCATCTACGAAAGCGATGAGTGGCTGGTTTACCCGCACTCGGTAGAGGGTCTGACGCCGACAGAAATTCAGGCGAACAAACCCGGCATCTACGACATTCTGGCGCCGCATCTTTAGGGGCGACAACCTTAGCCTCCAGACAGTAAGACTTCAAAAGGTATGCTAAAGACCGCTCTCAAACCGATGCAGGCGCTCCTCTAGCTGCCACTGTAGCGCTGCCTTCGGACTGCGCTGCATCAGCTGCGAACAATCTTCTGTCAGTGCCGAAGCTGTAACGTCGTCATTACGACATGCTGCCACCATGACGCCGGACAAAGTATTTTCGAAGAGCGAAGTGCCCGGCAAAAAACTGTATTGCAGGGCGTTACGCGAAAAACTCCTCAGCCTGTCGTAGCCAAAATCGTACGTAGTAACTGCCCGCTGATACTCATGGGTGAGATCAATACGCGACACTCCCTCATCATCTGTCGATAGGGTGACCGGTACATCGAACTTCAGATAAGTAAGCAGCGGATGCTCGGTTCCTGTGACATCTAGGATCACATCGTTACTGGTGAGGTTTATCTCAACCAAAATCTCGTTGTCGGCCATCGCCTCGAGCAGTTGGTACATATTGTCGTCATAGGCGATGTCCATGCCGTGCCCAATACGTTTGGCACCCGCTGTGAAAATCGCCTCGCGTATATGCCAGCCCAAATGCTCAGGTGGCACCAGACCCAGGGTCAATTCCCCCGCATGCAAAGTAATGCCTGCACGCTGCTTGAGAAACTGACCACCAATCTCTGCAATAAAATTCATATGCTGACGATAGTCGCGCAGTGCAACCAAGTGATCTTCCGGGGCGACAAAGTTCAGGCCCACAACGCGCTCGTCTGC